>JBKJXJ010000426.1:0-2679 GCA_046716125.1 Candidatus Eiseniibacteriota bacterium | reverse complement strand
CTAGCCCAACTTCCGCAGTTCGTGCGACCGGTTCTCGTTCTTTCAACGCGTTAGCCGGTTTTCGTCGCTCAAGTTGGCACTACATTTTGTCGATCCGCGGCGGGATCCGCAGCCGCTCCGGCAGTCGCAGGCCCAGGCGCTCGAGCAGCAGCGCCTGGGCCTTGTTGGGACGCACCACGCAGCGGATACGCAGCTCGCGCCCTGAACCGTCCGCTAGCGGCAGCACCACGTCGGAGCTCTGGATGCGCGCCAGTTCGTCCAGGATGGTGCGCGGGCTGTGGCCGAGTCCGGCTCGCTTCTGCCACTGCTCGAGCGTCTTCCACAGCACGTAGCCCAGGAAGCACACCAGGATGTGGGCCTCGACGCGCTCGGCCTTCTGGTGCCAGATCGGCCGCAGCCCGAGCTCGCTCTTGTGGATCCGGAACGCGGCCTCTGCTTCGGTCAGCTGTACGTAGGTCTGCCACAGGGACTCGGGCGTCCACTCGGTGACGTTGGTGCGCAGCACGTAGGCGCCCTCGCTATGGCGTGCCCACTCATCCCACTCGGCCTGCGCCGACCACACCAGCCGCAACCCCGCCGGCGTGTCCGGCGCCGGCTCCAGTCGGATCAGATAGCGCGCCGCCGCACGACCGTTGCGCTCCAGTAGCCGCCCGATCTGGCGCTCCAGGGCACTGCGGTCCAGCGGCCGCTTCGCCCGCGCGATCCGCCGTCCCATCCGCTCCAGCGCCGCCTCGATGCGCGTGGCGAAGCGCTCGTGCATCCCGCGCTCCTTCTCGCGCCGCTCGCGCGATCGGCACAGCAGGAACGTCTCCGCACCGTCCGGACCCCGGCACAACTTGGCTTCCACGCCGTCGCGTACCGTCTGCCAGTCGCGCTCCTCGGCCAGCTGCCGGCTCCACTTGCGCACCTCGCTGCGCGCCGCGCCGATCAGGTAGCGTCGACCACTCTCCTGCAGCCACGCCAGGTTGTCGGCGCTCACCATCCCGCGGTCCATCACCCACACCCGCTGCGACAGCCCGAAGCGCGCCTCCATCGCCTCCACGATCTCCTCGACCGTGGTCACGTCCACCCGGTTACCCGCGAACACCTCGTAGCCCAGCGGCACCCCCTCGCGCGTCACCACCAGCGCGATGCACACCTGCTTGCAGTCCGGCCGGTGATCCCGGCTGTAACCCCGCGCGGCCAGCGCGTTCCCTTCGGCCAGTCCCTCGAAGTACGTGCTCGTCACGTCGTACAACAGCAGGTCGTACTCCAGCGCGAACAGCTCTCCCAGCCGCGCCTGCAGGTGACGCTCGATCGCCTCCTTGTGCGGCAGCAGCCGGTCGAGCGCGCGGTAGAGCCGGTCGTCGTTCACCCCCTCGTTCGACAACCCGAGCAGGTCCTCGAGTGCCGTCCGCCGGTACCAGTCCTCGGCGATGTGCAACTCGCTCGACGGTTCGCACAGCCGCGCGATCACCAGCACCGCCGCCATCACCCCCCACGGCACCGCCTCGCGCCCCGCCGGCAGCATCTCCGTGCACAGCGTGTCCAGCTTCAATGCCCGCCACAGCGTCCACCCCAGCCACACGTCCCCGAACGCGCGACCGCGCTCCAGCCGCACCTCACGGAGCCGCACCGGCACCGACGCCTCGGGCCCCGCGTCCTCGAACAGTTCGCGCTGGTTCTCGCGACCCGTGATCGTGCGTGCCAGCGCGCGCGCCTTCGCCCGCCCTTCGGCATCCAGCTCGCCCAACTGCGCCACGGTCTCCTGCACCACCCTGCCGTGCCGCCGCACCGACCGCACCAGCCGCCAGTACGTGTGCGTCTTCCCATCCTTGTGAATCCGCGAATGACGCAGATACATGCGCGCCTCCCTGGAGGACTACGGTTATGCCGCACCCGGGAGGCGCACTTCAAGGGGGTAGGTTGGCACTACACGCCACTGCCACGATCGTGGCCCGCAGTGGCAATCACTTCGGTCGACGATCCGCTCGAAAATCGCAGAAATGATCGACCAACTGCGGAAGTTGGGCTAGTTCTTCTGCTGCTTCGCCTGCCACACCTCGTGGGACATGGTCTTCACCGGCTCGAGCTTCTTCGTGATGAGTCCCGCGTTCAGCGTGATCAGCTCCTTGCCGGTGAGCGCATCGAACTCCAACTGAGCCGTCGCCATCTCGCCTTCGAGCACGTCGGCATAGCGGAGCTGGGAGTTGGTCGGCCGGCCCTCGTACCCGTTGACGCCTCCATAGAGCCTCCCCAGCTTCTCCCGCAGCTTCTCCTCCCCCGTGATCTGGCCGCCTTCTCGAACGGTGACCAGCGAGCGGCGCAAAGCGTCGAGCCGGTCCGCGGTGGCGACGAGCTTCTTCGCCAGCGCGTCGGTCTTGCCGAGCGTCTCGGCCCGGGCGCGGGCCTGATCGCGCGCGTCGATGATGGCGTCCACGACGTAGGTGAGGCGCTCGAGGTCGCGATAGAGCCGGTGGGCGATCTCCCGCTGGTTCGTCCGGTCCGCGGCCGAATGCGGCGAGCGCGGATCGGCGACCAGATCCACCTTCGAAGTGAGCGTGTCTTTGCCGCGGACGAGCTTCACGGTGTACGTGCCCTCGGGAAGCTGCGGTCCCACGAACGCGAACGCCTGCGGCACCAGGCTGCTGGCCGGCGGGACCTTGGGGCCTTTCAGACGGGTGGACCACGCCACGCGAT
>JBKJXJ010000425.1:0-3911 GCA_046716125.1 Candidatus Eiseniibacteriota bacterium | reverse complement strand
TTCTCGCGCACGTCGAGCTGCAGGATGCGCGCCGCCTCGGCGCTCTCTTCGGCGCGGATCTCCGGCGTGCCCCAGCCCATGTCGCCGGTGGTCATGTCGATGACCCCGGTCGAGTGGCCGAGCGCTTTCATCTTGCGCAACAGTCCGCCGGCGCCGATCTCGGCGTCATCCGGATGCGGACCGAATACGAGAAAATCCAGGGACATGGGGGCGACTCTCCGGGTCGGGAAGGGCGCGAGTCGGGACCGGAAAGGAGTGACTCCCGCCGCGGCCTTTGCAGCGCGCATGATAACGACGGTTTCGGGGGGTGACAATGCGCGCGACGGTGCCGGGTTGCGGTATTATCGCGGCACACGAAACCCACTCGTACCTCGGCCCGGGTGCCCATGCTCTACTTCGCCTACGGATCCAATCTCGACCTCGATCAGATGCGCGACCGTCTTCCCGACGTGCGCGTCGTGGGCCTCGCGTTGCTGCGCGACCATCGCCTCACCTTTCCCCTTCACTCCGAACGCTGGGGCGGAGGCGCGGCGGGGGTCGCCCACGCGCACGGCGGATCGGTCTGGGGCGTCCTATACGAGCTGACCGAGGCGGACCTCGCAAAGCTCGACGCCTACGAGGGCTGGCATGGGCCGGGCAACCACCACAATCTCTACGATCGCGATCTCGCCAGCGTCGAGCTGACGCGCCCCGACGATGGTTCGGTGCCGCGCCGGGTGCGCGCCTACACTTACTTCGCGCGCACGCTCAACCCGACACCGCCCTCTCGCCGCTACCTGGACACGATGCTGAAGGGAGCGCGACACCATAGGCTGCCGCCCGACTACATCGAGTGGCTCGAGTCGGTCGAGGTGGGCACCGGCACCGCCTGAGGTGGCCTATCCCGCGAGGCCCTCGACCGCGCGATCCAGTGAATCGCGCAACGAGCGCCAGGCCGCACCCACCTCGCGGGCGTTGGCGCGGCAGTAGGCTTCCGCGACGCGCGGATCGCTGGCGGCGAGCCGGGTCATGTCGCGAAATCCAGGCCCGGCGAGTCCTTCCCCGGCCGCGACACCGCCCACCTCGCTGAGCGCGCACGCCACGAGATAAGGCAGATGACTGGTGCGCGCGAGCGCCGCGTCGTGCCGTTCCGGCGTCACCTCCAGCGGCCGGGCGCCGAGATCGTGGATCAGGCGCAGGACCACCTCCGGCACATCCCCACCGCTCGGCGACAGGCTGAACGTGGCGCCGACGAAGAGGTCGGCGCGCGAGGCGGCGAAGCCGCGTCCCTCGCTGCCCGCGAGCGGGTGCCCGCCCACCGCCCGGATGCCGCGTTCGGCCGCGGCCTCAAGCGCACGGGTGACCGGCCCACGCGTGCTGCCGGTATCGAGCAGCGCCGCGCCGGGCGGCAGGGCCGCGGCGGCGGCCTCGACCAGCGCAGGGAGCGTATCCACCGGGGTCGCGAGGAACGCAAGGTGCGCGCCGGCACAGGCGTCCGCGAGCGAACCGGCGATCTCGTCGATCGCGCCCGCTGCGTGCGCCGCGCGCGCGACGGATGCGTCATGGTCGTAGCCGATGCGCCACCAGCCGCGCACGCGGCCCAGCGCGCGTGCGACCGAGCCTCCGATCTGGCCGAGGCCGATGATGGCGATCCGCGTTCGCGTCGTGCCGGCCGCCGCGGGCGGGACGGCCAGGTCGGGCCTCAGCCCTGCGGCCTCGTCCAGGTAGACCGGTCGGAGACGCAACCCAGGGGCGACGCCGCTCACCGTCAGCAGCACGCGCACCACCCGCTTCATCGCGCCCGGCACCGGGATCTCGCGGGCATTGAGGAGCGGCACATCCGTCCAGCCGAGCCGCCGTGCCGCGTGGGCGGGGAAGTCGGCGTCGAGATCGTCGGTGGCGGTGAAGATGGCGCTCACGATCTGTTCGCGCACGAGCCCATTGGTCTCGAGCAACGCGGTCAGCAGTCGTGCGGTGGCGGCGATGATGTCATCGGCGCGGTTGGCGCCGACCGGAACGGCCCCACGAACGGCGGCGATGCCGGTGCGGTCAGGCAAGGATGGAGTCACGGGATCCTCCCTACGGTCGTGCCGTGCGGACTATCACCTCAGGCGCCGGGGGTCCGTCGCTCCCGCCGGTCGGGGCCGCGTGGCACATGCGCGGCTTCGTCATCGCGATAGAGCCGGTCGACATATTCGCGCGCCATCCGGTCGGACGTGAAGTGCTCTTCGGCCACCTCGATGCTCGAGCGCATCATCGCGAGCCATCGGTCGCGGTCGGCCCAGGCCGGCAGCACCTCGCGCTCGAGGGTGTCGTGCAGCGTGGCCCCGTCGCGGGCATCGTCGCCCGCGGTCTCGCCGCCGATCGCCCAGCCGTTGACGCCCGGCCGGCAGCCCTCGGCCCACCAGCCGTCGAGGATGCTGAGGTTCGGCAGCCCGTTGAGCGCCGCCTTCATGCCCGAGGTGCCGCTCGCTTCGAGGGGACGCACCGGGTTGTTGAGCCAAACGTCGCATCCGCGCGTGAGCAGGCGCCCCACCGACATGTCGTAGTTCTCGAGGAACACGACCCGTCCCGGGTGGGCGCGATGCGCGCGCGCGAGCCGCGCCACGACCTCCTTGCCGCCGGGATCGTCGGGGTGGGCCTTGCCGGAGAACACGAGGCAGACCCCGCGATCGAGCAGCCGCGCGAGGCGCGCCTCGTCACGCAGGATGAGGTCGTTGCGTTTGTAGATCGCAGCCCGGCGCGCGAGCCCGATCCACATGGCTTCGGGGTCGAGCCGCTCGCGGGTGAGCGCCTCGATCGCCCCGCCCAGGTCGCGCTTGAGCGCGACGTGGGCCGCCCACAGGCGCGCCGGATCCGAACCGGACTCACGGATCGCCGGGGCCTGCCAGGTCGGCGCATGGACGCCGTTGACGATCCCGATGATGGGCGCAGCGCCCGCGACGTGCTGCCACATCGCCCGCGCCGTCTCGCCGTGGAGCGCCGACACCGCGTTCGCGCGCCGCGCGAGCCGGAGCCCGGCGACGGTCATGTTGAACGGCTCACCCCCGAGCGAGCGCATCTCCTCGTCCGACAGCTCGAGACACGCGCCCATCCGGCGCAGGTCTTTCAGCAGGTGCTCCTCGTTGCCCGCGCTGACCGGCGTGTGGGTGGTGAAGACGATGCGCCGGCGGGTGTCGGCCCACGCCTCCGCGAACGTCATGCCCAGCTCCATCCGGCTCGCCATCAACTCGATCCCCGCGAACACCGCGTGACCCTCATTGAAGTGATAAGTCGAGATCTGGAATCCCAGCCAGTGGAGCGCGCGCGCACCGCCGATGCCGAGCAGCATCTCCTGGGCGATCCGCACGTCGGTGCCGGCCTGATAGAGGCGATGGGTGATCCAGCGGTCCTCGTCGCGCTCGGGCTCGAGCAGCAGGAGCGTGGCGTTCCCGAAGCGGCGGGTGACCTTGACGACGCAGCGGACCTCGGCCCCGCGCACGCGAACCCGCACCCGCACGCCGGTGTCCTCGAGGAAGCTGGAGTCGTACCCGGGGAACTCGTCGAATGCCCGCCCGTCGGGGCCGATGCGCTGGACGCAGTAGCCGCGCTCCCAGCGGAGTCCTATCGCGATCAGCGGCATCCCGAGATCGTGGGCCGACTTGATGAAGTCTCCCGCCAGCACCCCGAGGCCCCCCGAGTAGATGGGAAAGGTCTCCGAGAGACCATATTCCATGCAGAAATAGGCGATGCTGGGCGACTGGGGCATCGGGCTCCGGGTGCGGGAACGGAGGCTGAACAGGACAGACCGTGTGATCGAGCCAAGCATGATACGGATGCCGGGACCGGCTGTCACGGCACGCGCCTGTCCCGGAAGTGGCGGCCGACGTAGACTGCGCGGCGACCGGAAGGAGGGTCGGTGATGAGCGATCGGTTTTCGATCTCGACGCTGG
>JBKJXJ010000424.1:0-2993 GCA_046716125.1 Candidatus Eiseniibacteriota bacterium | reverse complement strand
GCGCGTGGCGGCGGGAGCCGGGCCCGTGTGGCCCGCCCCCCGCCACCGACCTCACCGCGTGATGAGCATTCTCCCCGCCATCGTGGTCGCGGGTCCACCCCCGTCTTCGAGAACGCGGAGACGGTAGCCGTAGAGGCCGCTCTTGAGCCCCTCGGCCTTGAAGATCACGTGCGAGGTCCCGGCCGGCTGCCGGCCGTAGTCCCGCGACGCCACCTGCCGCCCGAGCAGATCGAACACCTCGAGCCGGACATCGCCCGGGCGCGCGAGCGTGAAGTAGACCGAAGTCAGGGTGGCGAACGGGTTGGGGCCGTTGCCGAGCAGCGTGTTGCCGCTCGCATCCCGCGGACCGGGAGGATCCACACCCACCACCTGGATGGCGGGATCGAGATAACCCCAGGCCGGACCGTCCTTGCTGCCACCGTCGGCACCGGTCCCCCCGGCGTGCTCGCGCTGCCACCACACCCGGGTGCTGTAGCTGTCGGGCCAGTTGGTGAACGAGTCGCCGTCCAGATGATTGATGCCGATGAAGAGCCGCCGGTCGCCGAGCCCGGAGGGATAGCCGATCTTGGTGAGGTCCACCCACATCTCGCCGGTGTAGCCCACGTCCGAACCCAGCACGCGGTCGAATGTGTCGCGCTGGGTCGAGGCCGTCTTCATCTGGAGCGAGACCTGGGCGCCGCTCGCGCTGATGAGCGCGGGCAGTTCGTCCAGGGCCTGCGCCTGCCCGGTCGGTCCCACCTGGAAGGTGTAGCGATAGGACTTGAGCTGACGGTTGGTGGTGCTGCGCGCCGTGTAGTCGGTCAATGTCACGGTGAATCCGTCCCAGCGGTTCTCGGCCGCGGCGTACTGGACGATCTGGTCGCGAACGTCGAAGCCCAGGTAGAGCCGGTTGCCCTTGTGGAACCACTTCACCGTGCAGTCGGCCGGGTCGAGCACCGGTGGGATGGGGTGAGAGACGTCACGGCCGTCGTAGGTGTTCAGATAGATCTGGAACTCACCGCTCCGCCACGGCGCCTGCCCCTTGTACCCCGCGCGCAGGGCGGTGTCGCCGTAGCGGATGTCGAACTGGGGCGAGCCCTGCCACACCGCGTCGGTGAGCGCACCGTCCATCACCGGCGCCGCGTAGTTGTCGCCCGCCGGGATGCGCACGTCCGGACCGAAGGCAGGCGTCGGGCCGGAGGCGATGGTGACCGAGGGCTTCCCGATCACGCGGACGTTGTGGAACCAGAAGTCGTTCCCCCACGGATTCTGCCACCACACGCGGTTGGCGCTGAAGGTCGGCTGGAACGGCCACAGCCAGTCGCAGTCGTAGATCGAGATGTTCCATTCGACGATGTCGCCATTGGGAACGGTGACGTCGTAGCCCATGACGCCGAGATCGAACCGCATCTCGACGACATAGCCCCAGTCGTCGTCGTCGCTCGGGTTGCCATCCACGTTGTTGTCGTCGTTGCTGATCCCGCCCACCGTCGTGACGGCGTCCCACGCCGCGATCTCAGCCGGGGTGCGCGGACGCGGGCAGTTCCCGCTGGGCGGGTCGATGCACCCGGTCCAGAAGCCGCGGAACCGGGGCGGAGCGCCCGCGGCATTGGCGGCCACCGGGTCCTCGGGCCAGTACCAGGAGTAGAAGTACTCGGTGGGCGGCGACGGACGCACGCTGTTCGAGTGGTTCTTGATCGACATGAGAAAACCGTCGAAGCGGTTGAAGACTTCCGATCCGCCCACCGACTTGTCGCGCACGTAGGCGCCCAGATAGAGCTGGTTGCCCACGATGAGGAAGCGGATGGTGGTGTTCGTGGGATCGACCGGCGCGACGCCCGACTCGTAGAAGTAGCCGCTGCCGGGGATCCCGTTGTCCTGGGCCATCACGATGACGACCGACTCGGCCTGAGCCCACGCGGGCTCGTTGAGCACACCGTCGAGCGTGATCGGGGCGCCGGCGGTCGAGCGCGCCCAGATGAAGTCCTTACGAGGCGCCTGCGCGAAGACCGGAAGCGCGGCGCCGAGTGTTGCGGCGAGTGCGAGGGCGGCGATGCAACCGCGAGTCATGTCGGGGCCTCCTGCGATGGTGTCGCGGTCAAGGTCGTTGCCGGCAGGGTCGGGCCACCCATCCGGGATCGGACCTGTTCCTCCGTGGCGCGCCTGAAAACGATTACATTCCTGCCAAGCGTTGTCAACAACCAAGGGTAGCGTATCCTGCGCCACCACTCATCCCCCGATACACGGAGGTCCATGCCCGGCGAAACGCTCTTTCCCCCCGGTTTCCTGTGGGGTGCGGCCACGTCCGCCTACCAGATCGAGGGCTCGCCTCTGGCCGATGGCGCGGGCCCCAATATCTGGCACCGGTTCACCCACACGCCCGGCCGGACGGTCGCCGACGAGACCGGGGATGTGACGTGCGACCACTATCGCCGCTGGGCGGGCGACATCGAGATCATGCGCGGCCTCGGCCTTAAGGCCTACCGTCTGAGCCTGGCCTGGTCGCGGATCCTCCCCGAGGGCCGCGGCCGGGTGAATCCCCAGGGGCTCGATTTCTACGCGCGACTGATCGACCGGCTGCTGGAGCGCGGCATCCAGCCCTCGGTCACGCTCTATCACTGGGATCTGCCCGCGGCGCTCGACGATCGTGGCGGCTGGCTCAATCCGGACAGCGTGAGCTGGTTCGCCGAGTACGCCGGGGTGGCGTTCCGCGCGTTCGGTGACCGCGTGCCGATGTGGACGACGATCAACGAGCCCTGGGTGATCGTGGATGCCGGCTATCTCCACGGCGTGAACGCCCCCGGGCATCGCAACCTGTTCGAAGCGCCGATCGCGTTCCATCACATCCTGCTCGCCCACGCCGCAGCGGTCCGGGTCTACCGGGACGGATGGAAGGAGAAGATCGGCCTGGTCGTGAACCTCGAGCCGAAAGAGCCGGCAAGCGATCGGCCGGAGGACGTGGCGGCCGCGCGTCGCGCCGATGTGTACAACAATCTGTATCACCTGGATCCGGT
>JBKJXJ010000423.1:0-2682 GCA_046716125.1 Candidatus Eiseniibacteriota bacterium | reverse complement strand
GGCTGATGTTCAACACCTTCTACGCGCGCGAGGGCGACCGGACGCTCCAGTTCTGGACCAATCCCTATGTCCCGGGCCCGCGGCTCAACGGCGAGCCGGTCTACGTGCTCACCAGCCAGCGCACGTTCTCCGCGGCCGAGGAGTTCGCCTACGACATCCAGACCCACAAGCTCGGCACCATCGTCGGCGCGACGACCGGCGGCGGCGCTCATCCGGGCGGAATGGTCAGGGTGCACGAGCACTTCATGGTGTTCATCCCGACCGGGCGCGCGGTGAACCCGGTGACCAAGACCAACTGGGAGGGGATCGGTGTCAAGCCCGACCTCGACGTCAAGCCGGGCGAGGCGCTGCGGGTGGCGCACGTCGAGGCGTTGAAGAAGATCATCGAGTCCGTGACGGACGACCCCGACCGCAAGGCCGCGCTCAACCGCGCGATGGACGAGGCCGGAAGGCGAGCCGCGGATCCAGAAGAGGATTTCATGCGGCCGACCATGGGCGCGCGACGGCGGTCGTAGCTCAGTTCTTGCGCACGGCTCCCGCGGCGCGGGCGCGATCGATCACCGCGCGCGCCCGCGCTTCGGCCGCCAGCCAGTAGGGCGACATCTCCACGCCCGGATTGAGCGTGAGCTGCGCCGGGGTCCGTGCGCGCAGCCCCTGATCGAGCCGGGCGTCGAGCCCATAGATATCGTCCCGGAAGCACACCCGGCCGGCCGAGTCGGCCCAGGCTGTCCAGTAGAGGAAGTGGACCGGCACCTGCTGCTGCATCCTCACCCGGCGCCAGTTGCCCCTCGCGGCCAGGCTGTCCACGTTGGTGCTGTCGCCCAGCACCGGTCGCAGCAGCGAGTCGGCGAGCGCGATCGCCTCTTCGACACGCACGCAGCCGTGACTGTAGTCACGCACCGCGACGCCGAACCGGCTGCGCTGCGGCGAGTCGTGCAGGTATACATCGTATTCGTTCGGGCACATGATCTTGACCCGCCCGAGCGGATTGTCCGGGCCGGGGCGCTGGATGATCAGGTAGGCGAAGCTGTCGGTGGTCGCCTTCCTCCAGTCCACCGAGTCGGGATTCACCGTGTCGCGCCTGGCGTCGGCGAGCGAGACCACGTACATCTTGTTGGCCGCGAGATAGTCCGGGTTCCGCTTCAGTTCGCGGGGCAGCTCCTTCTGGACGACGCTGGGCGGCAGGGTCCAGGTCGGGTTCACGTCCACGTAAGCCAGGGCGTCGCTGAACACCGGTGTCGGACTCTTCTTCTTCCCCACCACCACACGCATCGCGCGCGCCACGCGCCCGGAGTCGATGAGCTCGAGGCGGTAGGCCGGGATGTTGACCTCGACCCGATGCTCGCCCAGCGCGTCCGGCAGCCACCGCCAGCGTTCGAGGTTGAGCTCCATCTGGCGGATGCGCGTGGCGACCGGCACGTTGAGCAGATTCCGCGTGGCCTCGCCGACGATCCCGCTGCGCGGGATGCCGTGCCGGGTCTGAAGCTCGCCGATCGCGGACACCAGATGACGATCGAACACGGTGTCGCGCACCGACGCCGGGAGGTCGCCGCTCATCGCGAGCCGCCGGATGAGGAGGGCGACCCGCGGGTCCTGCATCCCGACGGCGAGCGGGGGCCCGGGCGGCAAATCCGGCCACCCGCCGGCCGCGGCGATCGCGCGATAGCGGTCCAGCGCCTCGCGCAGGCGGCGGTAGCCCTCGTGGCGCGGCTCCAACTCGGCGAAGCTCTGGGCGGGATTGCGCTCGAACCGGCGTTTGAGGTAGGCGAGCCAGTCTCCGCCGCGCGCGGCCGGGGTCCAGTCAGGATCCAGCACCCAGCGCGGCACGTGGCCGTCGCGCAGGTGCGGCGCCGCCCGCAGGAATGCGAAGGTCGCCCGAACGTCGAACTCGGCCAGCGTGCTCGAGTGTTTCAGGCGCGCGAGCGGCCCGCGGCTCCCGGCCTTGGCGAGCAAACGCGTCAGCGCCTCGGTGTCGTAGTCCGCCGGATCCAGACCCGTCTCGCCGATCCGCTGGAGCGCGTCCACCAGCTGGGTCGCGCGGCGATGCGGCTCGCGACCGCCCCAGGCCGGGTTGTCGCCGCGCTGGGCGTAGAACTCCCTGACCCAGGCCCAGGTCGAATCCGCTCCGGTGGTGTCGGGGACGATCAGCGCCGCGACCCCCGCGTCGAGAAGCTTGCGGATCTCCTGCCGGGTGGAGGTGTGGGCGCCTTCGGATGCCTTCTCCGGCGTCCGCGTGCAGGATCGCCCGGTCGACAGGACGATCGCGACCACCAGGAACAGGAGCCCGGCGAGCGGGATGAGGAGATGGCGCGGCGGTTGGGGGGCGGCGACGGGCGGCGGCGGGGGGCCGGGAACGGACGGCGGCTCGGGGCCGGCGGCCGGCGGGTGGTGTGGCGGATCTCCGGCGCCGTTCGGGGGCTGCAGCGTCACGACGACTCCTTGTCGTCTACGGATTCATGGTTGGGAGCACGGGGCGAAGTGGAACCACGTCGCCGCCCCGCGCGCAGGCAATGCAGGCTTGCTACTGATTCATGCTCTCGAGGAACTTCTTGTTCGTCTTGGTGTCGTTCATCTTGTTGATCAGGAACTCCATCGCCTCGACCGGGCTCAGCTCGTTCAGGAACTTGCGCAGGATCCACACGCGCTGCAGCTGGTCCGGCGCCATCAGCAGCTCCTCCTTGC
>JBKJXJ010000422.1:0-5343 GCA_046716125.1 Candidatus Eiseniibacteriota bacterium | reverse complement strand
ATCGGCGAGGAGCTGGGCTTCTTCGGCGTGCTCTCGTGCCTCGCGCTCTACGGGTTGATCGCGCTACGCGGGTTCCGCATCGCCCGCGACGCGGCCGACGACTACGCGATGTTCCTGGCGCTCGGCCTCACGCTGAACGTCGTGCTCGAAGCGCTCCTCATCGCCGGTGGTGCGACCGGGCTCGTGCCGCTCACCGGCGTGGTGATGCCGTTCGTGAGCTACGGGCGCTCCGCGCTCGTGCTCCATTTGTTGGGCCTGGGGATGCTGTGGTCGCTGTCGGCCGGCCGCGTCGAGCGACCGCCGATCGTGGTTGGATCGGCGCTCCGTATTGCCTTCGACCGCCCGCGCCGCGTCCTGCTCGCGGTGCTCGCCGTGCTTCTCGCGGCCGTGATGTTCAAGGCGGCCGACGTCCAGGTCGTCCGCGCGGACCGGACGTTCGCCCGCGAGAGTCTCGAGCTTCAGGCGGACCAGGAGTTGCGCTACCAGGACAACCCGCGGCTCGGCAAGGTGGCCGCCGTCGTTGCGCGCGGCGACATCCTGGACCGCAACGGCGTCGTGCTCGCCACCAGCGACTGGACCCATCTCGAGCGACAGCGCCCACGACTCGAGACCATCGGCATCGACCTTGCGGCCGCCTGCGATCGGGACGACGAGCGCCACTACCCGTTCGGCGGCGTCACCTACCATCTGCTGGGCGATCTCGTGAGCCAGCGCGATTGGGGAGCGCCCAACAGCGCCTTCGCCGAGCGGCGCTACGAAGACGACCTCAGCGGCTACGACGATCGCGCGCGCGTCGTGACCATTCGCGATCCCCGCACGGGCGAGAACCGGCGCGTCGTGCGCCGCGACCGGAGCGAGCTCATTCCGCTGTGGCGGCATCGTTACGAACCGAATCACCGATCCGTGAAGGCGCTGCTTGCACGGAAGCGTGACCTGACGCTGACCGTGGACGTGCGTCTCCAGGCTGCGGCGGCGCGGCTGCTGCGGGAGCATCTGGCCGCGGCCGGCGTCCAGCGGGGCGCGGTGGTGGCGCTCGATCCCGCGGACGGGGCGCTGCTCGCGTCCGTGAGCGCGCCGTGGCCGCGCGAGCCGATTCGCGGGGAGACGCGGCCTGGCGCCGCGGACATCGTGGGGGAAGTCGCGCACGAGCGGCTCGACCGCGCGCGGTTCGGCACCTATCCGCCCGGCTCGACCTTCAAGATCGTCACCGCCGCCGCGGCGCTGGCCGAGAGCCCCGCGCTGGCGCAGACGACCTTCCCGTGCCGGACGCTGTCGGACGGCGTGGGCGCCGTCGTGCGGGGACGCCTCGTGCACGACGACGCGGCCGATCGGGCACACGGCGGGCTGGCGATGGAGGAGGCGACGGCGCTCTCGTGCAACGCCTACTATGCTCAGATCGGCGCGCGGATCGGATGGCCGGGGCTCTCGGCGATGGCGCGGCGCTTCGGCATCGCGCCGGGGCGGCCGCCGGGCGAGGCGTCGTACACCGCCTACGCGATCGAGAGCGCCTACGGGCAGGCCCAGGTCACCGCGACGCCGCTCGAGATGGCGCGGGTGGCCGCGGTGGTCGCCAACGGCGGCCGCCTTCCCGGAGTGCACTGGGCATCGGTTGCGACCGAACCCGACAGCGGCGCGCGCGAGCTGCTGAGTCCGCTGGTGGCGCGGATGCTGGGGCGCTACATGCGCGCCGCGGTCGATCACGGCACCGCGCGGTCACTCTCCGCGCTTAAGCCCCCGATCGCCGGCAAGACCGGCACCGCGCAGGTGGACAATGGCCGGGCGCACGCCTGGTTCATCGGCTATGCGCCCTATGGAGAAGCCGAGCGGCGCGTGGCATTCGCCGTGCTGCTCGAGCACGGCGGCTATGGCGGCGGTCGCGCCACCGCGCTCGGCGGGCAGCTCGTCGCCGAGGCGGCGAGGCTGGGATTGGCGCAATGACCCGGAGTCAAAAGGAGGGAGCGGCGCGATGAGCAGGCTGGTCAAGCTGGAGAAGATGCTGGAGCGCGGCCTCGACCGGCTGCGCCATCCCGAGACGGGTCGCGAGCTGGTCGAGGCCATCCCGGAGGTGCTCGACGAGATCGAAGATCATCTCGAGCCCTCCGGCGGTCGCGGGCGCGTGTTTCCGTACGACCGCGTCCTCGTCGGGTTCCGGGTGGCGAGCGCCGATCGACCTGCGGCTCGCGCGCTGATGCAGGATCTGCCGGAACGTATCCGGGAGAGGCTGCGGATGAAAAGCTGCGTGCCGCCCGCGGAGCTCGAGATCCGGATCCGCTACGTGGCAGCGCCGGGGGACGATTGGGGAGAGCGGTTGTTCCGCATCCAGTACCGCCGGCAGCGCGCGGCGATCGCGCCGCAAGCGGGAGTGGCCACAGTAGCGCCCGCGGCCCCACCGCCGGCGCCGCCCGCTTTGCGCCTGGTGGTCCTCCGCGGGCGTACCGGCGAGAAGGAGCACGAGCTGGCCCTGGCGCGCATTAACCTCGGCCGGCTCGAGAAGGTGGCGAGCTCGAGCGGCAAGGGCACGCGAAAGAACCACGTCTGGTTCGCGGCCAGCGAGGACGCCGTCTCCCGCGCCCACGCCCGCATCGAGCGGTACGGAGCCGACTACCTCCTGTTCGACGAAGGCAGCGCGAGCGGCACGCGCGTGCTGCGCGCGGGGGAGGAGATCGACCTGATGCCGCGCGCAAGCCGGGGAGTGCGGCTTAAGGACGGGGATCGGATCGAGCTCGGGAAGGGCTGCGTCATCGAGGTGCGAATGGCGGCTCGACGGTGAAGGTCGCGGGGCGAAAGTGTGTCAGCCGCCGGAACGCGCTCGAAACGCGAGGTAGGCAAGAAGGATGGCCAGTATCAGAAGTGCGAGCCGTGCCATTCCCATCATGCGGGTGCGAGCGAGGTGCTGTGTTCCTTTCGGCTTGATGCCGGTGACGGCAGCAATGGCGGTGATGATGGCTGCGAGGCCGAGCCACACGAACCAGGTCATGATGCCATTCTACAAGCGGATCTTCGGCAGTTCGACGATGAACGTCGCTCCCCGCGGCGCACGCCCCGCCGCCCGCACCGTGCCGCCGTGCTGGGTCACAATCTCACGCACGATCGCCAGCCCGAGGCCGATCCCGCCTGGGCGCGCGCGGCATCGGCCCGACAGAACCGCCCGAACACATGCGGGAGATCCTCGGGAGCCATGCCGGGGCCGTCGTCGCTCACGCTGAGGCGGAATCTCCCGGCGACGTCCTGCAAGCTCATTGTCACGCTGCCGCCCGAAGGGACGTAGCGCAAAGCGTTTATGAGCAGGTTCTCAACCACTTGTTCAAGCCTCCGGCCGTCGGCGTGTATCCATGTGGGCTCGGCAGAACCCGTCCATCAGAGCGCAAGCCCGGCGTCGGCGAAGCGCGGGGCGAGTCGTCGCGTTGTGTTGCGGCAAAGCGCCATCCAGTCGAGGCGCTCGAGGGGTCGAGCGCGGGTCGGAGCCGCCCGCGCGCGCCGGATGGCAGCTGCCGCAGGCCACGGTGCGCGTCGAGGAGACCTGTTCGTCCCAGAAGAGCACCTTGCCGAGGTTCGCCTTGGCCGGGGTCACGGGATTCGCCGGCGGTTGCGGCGGGGGCGGAAGCGGCGTGAGCGGGGGCGGTGGGGGCGGGCGGCGCCGGCGTCGCCTGATCTACAGACAGTGTCGGCGGGAGATGTGGCAGAAGTGTGGCAGGGGGGTGAGAAAGGTTCAGGCGCCGTTCTTCGCGCGCGGTGACTTCGCGTAGCAAGCGAGGCGTTTGGCGAACTTGCGAGGTCGCTCCCCATAGAGGACCGTTCCCAGCTTCATCGCTTGTCCTTGCAACCCGGCACGCTTTCGATCGATCCGCTTCGCGACGCGCTCGAGTGCGTCCGATTGTCCGCCCCGGCGTGCCCGCTGCAATCGCTGCGCAAGGATGGCCAGATCATGATCCTCTCCGAGGTAGTCCGCGAGCTGGTGGGTCTGATTCCCGCGGCTTCGGATCCACCGAGGTTGAATCAGTTCGAGCATCTGGAGCTGGTGCCACAGATACTTCACCTGCTTCCGCCATTCGTGCAGAGTCTCGATCGTGGGGTCTTCCCGCGCGGCCGCGAGGGCAACGCGTCCACTCCGGTAGACCCGGCGTACTCCCGGCTCCAGTGCCGGCCACCCATCGTCGCGGAGCTCCTGCAGATTGATCCGCTTGCGTGCCGACGCCAACGCGTCGAGAATCGGTTTCAACGAATCCTTGTCGCCGAGCAGTCGCCGCCGCGCCCGCAACTGGTTTCCGACCAGTCGGCCGCGGAGTCGTTCGATGGCGCGGCGTTCCGGGGGCGTGAGCCTGGCCTCGAGACCATCGAGCGCTGCGATCAGCACCTTGGTATCGCGCACCTCGCTGAGCGGCCGCGCCGCGTCGCGGAGAGCAAGGTTCTCGCGGCGGAACGCACGGCGGGAAGTCGCGTCTCGCACCAGGCGCAGGCCCGCGCGCGCCTTCTTCAGGCGCTTTCTGGCGTCGTGGACCGCCTCGTCCGGCACCGGCCATTGGTCTGAGAGACCCGCGAGCGCCTTGGCGATTTCACTCCGGATCTCTCGAACGACGTCATCCGGGAGTTCACCGACTCGCTGTCGTGTCGCCATGGCGGCATCCTACCACCCCGGTCAGGGGCCGACGTGTGGAGCGTCGGCGCCGCCCCGAGCGAAGCTCATTCTCGCTGTAGCCGCGTGGCGATTGATCCGCGCATCCCTCCAACGACAACCGCGGCCCGAGCACGAACCCGGGCCGCGGTGTGCGATGGCGCCGCGTTACTTGCCGAGCTGGCCGCGAACAGCCCCGCCCGGGAACCTCGGAAGGCCCATCAATGTGTTGTTAGAGGGCTTGAGCGCGGACGGCGCACCGGAGTCGCGCGAGCTAGACCTCGAGCTCGGCCAGGACCGGGAAATGGTCCGACGCCACGCCGGCCGTCGCGCCGTCGACCACCTCGCAGCCCAGCAGCCGCTCGGCCGCCGCCCCGGGCACGAACACGAAGTCGATCCGAACGTGCGGGTCCCAGGTGGGGAAGGTGTAGCCCTCGCGCTCGGGATGGAGGCGCCGATAGGCGTCCACGTAGTGGGCGTCGAGCATGATCTGGATTGTCTCCCAGCGGATCGCGCCGCCGCCGATCATCGCGAGCAGGCGCAGGCGCGCCGGAAGGCGGCGGAGATCGAGCTTCTCGCCCGGCGCGAGCGTGTTGAAGTCCCCGGCGAGCACGTGGAAGCCCTCCTGGTGCCTGGCGATCGCCTTCAGCGTCGCCTGCAGCTCGCGGAGTCGCCGCCGCTCGGTCCAGTTGCTGTGGACCGCGCGCAAGTGAATGCCGAAGATGCGGGCG
>JBKJXJ010000421.1:0-2589 GCA_046716125.1 Candidatus Eiseniibacteriota bacterium | reverse complement strand
TGCGCGTTGCGGACAGCCGATCGGTCGGCGTGCATCGGCTGGACGGTGGCTCCACCTGGACGGCAGCCGAGGCTGCCGAGCCGCAACGTTCGATCCTGGTCGTGGCTGGGACGACGCGCTGCCACGGACATGGACCGCGACGCCAGCAGGCTCAGCCGCCCGAGCCAGTCCTACTGCTTACGCATCGGGAGAGGCGGGCTATACTTGGTAAGACTGCCGACTCACCAAATGAGGTTGTATGGCACGCGTCGAAACGTTCAAGGTCTCGTCATCGGGGCAGATGTCGCTACCCGCTGCGGTGCGCCATCGGTGGCGCCTCGATCGCGGCGGCACGGTTGACGTGCTCGATCTTGGCTTCGGCGTCCTCACCGTCCCGGCCGGGCAGGCCGGGCGGCTGCTCGACGGTCTGCTGCCAGCGGAGCTGCATTACGCCGCCGTGGCCGCCGAGGAGGACCCCGACCTGGTCAGCCGTTGACTGTCGTGCTCGACGACCACCTCCTGCGCGACTGGATGGTCGGTCCCGATCGCGACCTTCGCCGAGCCGTCCGTCGTGAGCCGCTGGCCACAACCAACCTGTGGTACGCCCGGCTGTGCAAGAGCGCGGCCCGTGCGGCGGGAGGTGCGCTGACCGGCGAGTTACCGCCGGCGGAACGCCAGGCGCTCGTCGCTGCGCTGGTGAAGCTGCCCGACGACGTCGCGGTCCTTCCGATGCGCGATCTGGCATGGCGGATGGGCGTCCTCGCATCCGAGCGCACCGGGTTGTCCACCCTCGCATCCGAAGCCGTGGCGGCCGCCGAGGCACTCGGCGCTCGTGTCCTCGCGTCGAGCCGGGACGACGGCCCGGGCATCCGCCTCTCGTGTGAGCAGCTCGGCATCCGCTACTCGACCGTTGCCCGCGGCAGCTGACAGGGCCTCGCAGTCGAGAAGTCTGTCTGCCCCAGGCGGCTTCTCGCTTCGGAGATTCGCCCTAGGGACGTAGCTCAGTACCGGATGTCGAGCGCATACCGAAGCGCGCGATCCAGTCGAACACGCGCCTCGAGGTCCAAGCGGCCGAGGGGCGTGTCGAGGAGGACGGCCGGAACAGTGATGACGTTGTCGCAGCTGATCACGCTCCGTTCAGGCAGTCCCTCGGCCGGGCCGACCTCGACCTCCGATTGAATGCCGCGGATCGTACGAGTGATCGGCGCGCACGTCAGCGCGGTGAGCACCTCGATCGCCGCATCCCGGGTGAGCACGCAGACGGGCCGACGGCCGGCAGGCGGGCCGAAGTCGGCCCAGATGACGTCGCCGCGGGCTACCACTCCGGAGCGGTGCGCGCCGCCAGGCGCTGGGCGCTGGCGACGAGCGCCGGATCCTGGGGCACGCGGCGATACGCCTCGCGAAGGGCCCGGTCAGCCTTGCGCAGCTCCGCCGCTTCGAGCACCGCTGCTGCGCCTCGACGCAGCAGTTCGGAGCGATTCGTGCCCTCCGACGCGGCGAGCCGATCCAGCCGTTCGACGAGCTCGTCGTCGAGCTGCACCAGCACCTCTCTGCGACCCATGACCATATGGTACGGCATATGGTGCGGGTGGGCTGCGCGAGTTCCGTGAGCGGCATCGCTTGAACGAACTGCGGGTGTACGATGGAGTTCGACACGACTAGACCCCTGACGTGTCGGGCCAACCCAGTTGGTCCGGGAGCGGTGCTCCAGACCCTGGTAGCGCGTCATCTTCGCTACGCGTTCGCCAGGAGAATCATGGCCTGTTCGCCATCCGTCTCTATCTCCCGCCGCCGATCCACCGGGGGCGACCCCGACCGCACCGTGCTCTGGGTGCGCGGCGACCACGACATCGCGACCAGGGTCTCGATCGCAGTCGCCATCGCCCGCGCCGCGCAACGCGACGACATGTCCCTGCTCGTCGACCTGAGCGCAGTGACCTTCATGGACGCGTCGACCGTCGGGGCCATCGTCGGGAGCCGGAACCGGCTGCAGTCGCGTGGACAGTCGCTTGACGTGCGCGCACCGTCGCCGCCGGCCCTGCGCGTCCTGGAGCTGTGCGGAATCGCCCACCTCATCGAGCAGGAGCCGCTCCACTTGACCGGCGCGGCGGCCGCGCTTGCGACCTGGGTCGACGTCCTACCGATCGCACCCGCAGAGAGGATCGACCACGACGCCGGGCGTGTCACGGCGCGCTCCGGGACACGCGAGCCGGCCCGAGTACTGGCCGGGGCCGATGTCCACGTCGAGGAAGCACCCGCGACCGTTGACGTCGATTACGGAGGACCGTGAACGGGGGCGGCGATCGCCGGCTCGAGCTTCTCGCGCGGATCGTCGAACCTTCCGGCGAGCTCGCGACGCAGCGGCTGTGCGATGTGTGCGCCGAGGCCACCGGCATGACGGGCGCCGGCATCATGCTGATGTCCGGCGACGTCCCCCGCGGTTCGGTATGCGCGACTGACGCCGTGAGCTCGCTGATCGAACAGTTGCAGTACGAGCTGGGTGAAGGCCCGTGCGTGGACGCCTACCACCAGGACCGCCCGGTTTCCGAACCGGACCTCGCCGACCCAGCGTCGGCGCGCTGGCTGGCGTTCACGGGGCCGGCGGTCGAC
>JBKJXJ010000420.1:0-6885 GCA_046716125.1 Candidatus Eiseniibacteriota bacterium | reverse complement strand
GGTCGGGGGGGCGCACCCCCCCCACCCCCCCGCCCCCCCGGCGGGGGGCCCCCACGTCCCCCCCCACTTCGGGCACAATTAGGGCTGTCGTCCGCTCGCCTCCAAAGCAATGGTGAAAGCGCCTGCTCAGCTCCTACGGGGATATCCTTAACGTGCGCAGACTTACAGGGGTTGCAGCGCTGGCGACAGCCCTCATCATATCCGGCACCTTCGCGGCGCCGGCTTTCGCAATCCCCACGCTGACCGTCGAGCCGACCGAGATCTCGGGTGGCGGCGAGGCCTCCGGCCGGCCGCTGTTCATCCAGGAGACCGCCACCGGGGCCTCTGCCGCGCCGGCCCGTCCCCGACGTCCTGCCTCGCCGCATGGAGTCGTCGGGCCCTCGTTCGACGCGTTCGGCTACGACGACAACTTCACCGAGAACGGATTTCGCACCGTCCCGCCCGATCCGATCGGGGCGGCGGGCGCCGACCGGCTGGTCGCCGTGGTCAACTCGATGATCGAGGCCCGGAGCAAGACCGGCACGCTCATCTTCCGTGACGCGCTCAAGGACTTCTACGCCCCGCTCGCCGGATGCGCGATCCTCAGCTTCCCGTTCGATCCCAAGGTCGTCTACGACCATTATGCCGGCCGGTTCGTCGTGGTCGCGCTCGAGCGCGCGAATGCCGGGACGAATCCCGATCCCGGCAACTTGTCGCGCATCCTGGTCGCGGTCTCCAAGACCCCCTCCCCCGCCACCGCCACCGGCGCGGACTGGTGGTTCCACTGCATCGACAGCAAGATCAATGTCGGCGGGCTCGAGTACTGGGCCGATTACCCGGGATTCGAGGTGGACGAGGATGCGATCTACATCACGAACAACATGTTCCGTTTCCCCGGGGTCGCGGGCAGTTACGCCGGACCGCGGCTTTGGATCGTGCGCAAGGGCCTGGCCGGCGGATTCTACGCGGGCGGTGCGGCGACCGTGACCCTCCACGATCCCCTGACCAACGTCGGCAGCATCAAGACCACGACCATGCCGGCCGAGATCCGGGGCGCGGGCGGCGTCGCACCCGGCGTCGGCACGTTCCTGGTCTCCTACACCGGCATCTCCGATGGGAACTCCGAGTACATCCAGGTCCTGCGGGTGGACGATCCGCTCGGCACCGTGGGCGGGCCGTTCTTCGTGGGCCCGGATTTCGTGAACCTCGGCGACCTGGAGGCGTTCGCGGCGGAGTTGCCCGACGCGTCCCAACCCGGCACGGCGCAGACCGTCGAGGTCAACGACCGCCGGGCGCTGGACGCGGTGTGGCGGAACGGCGCGCTCTGGATGGTGACCACCGTGAACCCCGATGGCACCGGACAGCCGGCGCTGCCCGACCACACGACCGCCTGGTGGGTCCACATCAATACCAGCGCTGTGGCCAGCAGCGCGAGCCCTGCCGGCCTGCTGACCCTCGGCAGCCAGGGTGGGATCACCGGCGAGGAGATCGCGGGACTCGCGGGGGGCGACGTCTACACCTTCTTCCCCTCGGTCGCGCTCAACAGCTTCGGCACCGCGGCGTTCGGCTTCGCCGCCTGCGGGCTCAACGTCTACGCGGGCGCCTATGCCACGGTGCGCAGGTCGACCGACCCGGCCGGTGTCACCGACCCGGCCGTGACGGTCGCGGCGGGACGCGACCACTATATCCGCACCTTCGACGCCCCACCCTGCGACGCCACCCCGGCGCGCAATCGCTGGGGCGACTACTCGGGGATCTCGGTGGATCCGGCCAACGAGGCGGGCTTCTGGGCGTTCAACCAGTTCGCGGACTTCCGCGGCTCGCCCACGACCGGCGGGTGCAACGGGCGGCCGGACCCCGAGGACGGACGCTGGGGCACCGGCTGGGCCATCGTCGGCCTCAAGCCGACCCTGGCGCTCAGCAACGCGTCGGTCGTGGAGGGGGGGCTCGGTGCCACGCCCTCACTCAACTTCACCCTGCTGCTCTCCGCACCGACCATCGCCGACATCAGCGTGGATCTGACCGTCAAAGACAGCACGGCGACCGCGTCCCTCGGCGACTATGTCGGCGGCAGCACGACATTCACGATCCCGGCCGGCGCGCCATCCGGGGTCTACCCGGTGACGGTGAACGGCGACGGCTACGCAGAGCCCGACGAGACGGTCATCGTGACGCTGTCGAATCCGGTCAACGCCACCCTCCTTCCGGGCGGAGGGGTCGGCACCATCCTGAACGACGACGGTTCGACGACGGGGGTCGGGGCGTCCCCGGTCGCCGAGCTCCGATTGCGGGCGCTCTCGCCCAATCCCGGCACCGGACCGGCGCGCCTGGAGTTCGATCTGCCGCAGGCGACGGCCGTGGATCTCAGCGTGATGGACGTGCAGGGTCACCGCGTCGCGCAGCTCGCGAGCGGCCTCCATCCCGCGGGCCGTCACAGCGCCCGGTGGGCGACCGGCGAGGGCGCCCGGCGCGTGCCGGCCGGGGTCTACTTCGTGCGTCTCGCGACGCCGGCCGGCAGCCGGCTCCAGCGGCTCATCATCCGATAAGCCTCCGGGGAATACGCCGATCGGGGGGCGCGCGCGCCCGTCACCATCTCCGTCCCAGGCTTGCCCGCAACCTGCGGGCCGAGGTGAGCAGTCGCTGGTCGTGCACCGGGACCCAGTGGCCCGTTCCGCCCGCCGCGGTCCAGTAGGCGCCGCCGCCGAGACCGGTCTCGGTGCGGTAAGCGCCGTAGTCATCGAAGTAGGTGTTGATGACTGGATTGGGAAAACCATCCACCGTCGCGGCGCGTTCGCTCCGATCGTCGAAGAGGTTGCGCGCTTCGAACCCGAACGTCAGCCCCAGCACGTAGGGCGGTGACCAGGTCACGCCGAGGTTCGTGACCGTCGTCCACCCGAAGCGCCGGCTGTTGACCTCGGTCACGTCGGTCGGCTGCTGACGCCGCGGCTTGGGCGTCCAGGGAAGCGGCGAGCCCAGGCTGCTGGATCCCGCGATGGCGAGCCGGCTCCCCCAGCGCCACAGGCCGCTCACGACCAGCGAATGCCTCCGGTCCCACGAGAGCGGTTGCTCGGAGATCGGGGCGGTGCTCACCTCGCGCAACGGCCCGTAGGGGTCGCCTTCGGGTCGGGACTCGAAACCCCAGGCGTGCATGAACGTGTAGTGCGCCTCGATCCGCCTGCGCTCGCCGACGTCCCGCACCAGGCTCAGCTCGAGACCGGCCGACGAGCCCTGGTCCTCGTCGGTGTATCGAAGATCCACCGGGCCGCTGCCCGTCTGGTAGTCGCGGGCCCCCGCCAGGAAGGCCACGTCGCGGTAGAAGAACGATGTCTGGAGCGCCCACTCCGGGCCGAACAGGTGCTTGAGCGCCGCTTCGTACGAGATCATGCGCATGGGCCGCAGCGCGGGGTTCCCGAGTGGCTGACGGTTGGTGATCACCCGGCGACGGTCGTAGAGCAGGTCCCGCTCGGGGGGTTGGCTGACGCGGGTATACGACATCGAGAACACGTCGCGGGCCGAGAGCGGATGGGCGAGGCCGATCCGCGGCAGCAGCGACACCCGACCGGCCGAGCTGCCGGGCAGGGTCTGCTGCCCGCCCTGAGGCCCCGGGGTGAAGTACTCGGCGCGCAGCCCGGCATTGACGACCATGCCGCCCGTCTGCCAGCGCCCCTGCGCGTAGGCGAACGCGCCGGGGGCGTACGCGTGGTAGGCGCGGACGGAGTCGAGTGGAGCGCCCGACAGGTAGAGCAGCGTGGCATCGAGCTCGTCCAGCCATACCTCTTCATAGGCGGCCCCGAGCCCCGCCCGGATCGCGGCGCCGCCTGGCGTGGCGAACTCGGCGTCCCCGCGGAGCGACCAGACATCGCTACCGCCCACCCGGTAGAGCGGATCGTCGCCGCCGATGACGTGGAAGGGATCGCCCGAGAGGTCGCTGTCGAACGAGGGGAGCGCCGGCGCCTCGGGGATGGCGTGCCCGCCGCCGAAGGTGGTCGAGGTGCGGGTGCGCAGCCAGCCGAGGGTGAGCGTGCCCAGGGCGGTCCCGTTGGTGCGCGAAGCCGTGAGCACTCCCCCCATCCTTCGCTCGTCGGTGATCGCCTTGTGGTCGGCGGCGCGAAAGCGCGTGTAGCCGGGGAGCGGCGTCGGGCTGAAGTCGGGGAGCCCGAACCCGTCGAACCCGGTCCAGCCGTCGAGTGACCAGGCCGGGTCGTACGGCCGGCGCACGACGCGGCCCGCCATGAACTGCGCGGCGAAGCGGCGCGGTCCTGCCACCGGGGCGAGCTTGAGGTAGCCGAGCATGCGGTTCTCGGCGCGCCAGCCGAACGAGAGCCCGGCCACGTCGCGGCGGCCCGCGGAGCGCAGCGCCGGGAGCGTCGTGTCGTCGAGCGTGGCATCCCCCGCCGCGACGGCCCCGAGTCCCAGCACGCGCAGCGGCGCGCTCACGCGCGCGCTCACCCGGTCGAACCGGGTGTCGAGCCCGCCGTCGCTCTGCCAGCGCCACTCGCCTTCCACGCGCTCACCCGGGTCCATCGTGTGGAGTTCGAGCACGCCTGCGAGGGCGCCCGCGTGCCGCGATTCGGGAGCGCCGCTCACCAGATCGACACTGCGGAGCGCAAGCAGCGGGAGCTCCATCGGCCGGTGTCGCGAAGGCTCGTTGAGGGTGACCCCGTCCAGGACGACCCGGGTCTCCCCCGCGCGCCCGCCGCGCACGTGCAGCTCGTCCTCGTGGGCGACCACCCCGGGTTGGAGCGCGACCAGGTCGGCGAGGCCATCGGCCGGATAGGCACGCAACGCCGCGACCGGGATCTCGCGCACCGTCTGGCTCGAGCGCGCGTCGTCCAGCAGCGCGCGCACCTCGACCGGCGGGAACTCGCGTACCACGCGCCGAGGGCGGGCCACGCTATCGGCCCGGGCGACCGCCGCCGAATCGGGAGAGGCGGCGATGGTCGTGTCGGGCGTGGCGACCGGTCCTGCCGTGAGCGAGTCGGGCGGCGCGGACGTAGTCAGCCCCTGCCACAAGGAAAGCACGACTGCGGCCACGCGCATCCCGCCTCGCATCCTCCCGCACGGGTGTAAGCGACAATCGGTCGAGCCCGTAGAGGCCCGACCGACGCCGGGAAGATGTCATGCGGAGGGTGGGATTTCAACGTCCATCCGCCGACGGCACGCAGATTGGCCCCGACCGCACTCCACGCGGTATCATTTCCTCCTCACCCGCGTCCCGGCATGCGCGAATCCCGAAGTCCGATCCCGAGGGTCCCCCGTGGAATTCGTCTCCCAGCTGGTCGATGTCGTCGTCCATATCGACCACCATCTCGACCGGATCATCTCGACCTACGGCACCTGGACCTATCTACTCCTGTTCGTGATCGTGTTCTGCGAGACCGGGCTCGTCGTCACCCCGTTCCTGCCGGGCGATTCGCTCCTGTTCGCGGTCGGGGCATTCGCGGCGCGCGGCTCGCTCGACCTCACGACCTCGCTAGTGCTGCTCTTCGTCGCGGGCGTGCTCGGCGATTCGGTCAACTACTGGATCGGCGCCCGCGTCGGACCCGCGGTCTTCCAGAAGAAGGACAGCCGGCTCTTCAACCCGGCGCACCTCGAGCGGGCTCACCAGTTCTACGAGAAGTACGGCGCCAAGACCATCGTGCTCGCCCGATTCCTCCCGATCCTCCGGACCTTCGCGCCCTTCGTGGCCGGGATCGGCCGCATGAGCTATGCGAAGTTCCTCGCCTACAATGTCATCGGCGCCGCCGTGTGGGTCGGGCTGCTGGTCCTTGCGGGCTACTTCTTCGGCAACATCCCGATCGTGCGCGACAATTTCTCGCTCGCCATCCTGGTCATCATCATCGTGTCGATCCTGCCGATCGTGGCCGAGCTCCTCCGGCACCGCCGCCCCGCCGTAAGGTGATTTCCGGGTTGCGGAACGCCCCGGGTCGGCCGTACTTTCCAGCCCTCCCCGTATGTGATCGTGTGTTCATGGCTCGCCATCAGGACCGGGGCGACGCCAGACGCTAAGGAAGGAGACCGAACCATGCGTGGCATCGCACTCTTCGTTCTCATCGCGGTGGTCGTGCTGCTCATCGGCGCGACGGCAGTGCTGTTCCGGAGGTATGAGAAGAGCAATACCGACTACGCCGAATCCCAGACCCGCTACAACGAGGCGATCAACGCCATCGCCGAGATCCAGGACAGCCTGTTCGCCATCACCGCCGGCGACAGTGCGGTCGGCCTGCCGTCGGGCGGGCTCCAGACCGAGCAGAGCCTGACCGAGCCCCAGACGCGACAGGCGCTGGATGCCATCGCGGTCATCAACAAGACCATCGGGCGGACCAAGGAGAAGATCCGCGACCTCGAAACGCGCCTGCAGAAGAGCGGCGTGCGCAACGCCGGAATGCAGAAGCTGATCGCCTCGCTCAAGCAGTCGGTGACCGAGAAGGAGGAGCTCGTCGCCCAGCTCGGCGGCCGCGTGGACTCGCTCCAGGTCCAGGTCGTGAGCCTCGAAGGGGCGGTGCAGCAGGGCAACGAGACCATCAAGGCCAAGGACATGGCGCTCGAGGAGCGGCGCAGCGAGCTGGCGACCATCTACCTTTTGATCGGCACCAAGAAGGAGCTGAAGACGTCGGGCGTGATCGTCTCCAAGGGTGGACTCCTCGGCATGGGCAAGACGGTCCAGCTCACGGGCAAGTTCGACGAGAGCCAGTTCAGCCGGCTCGACACAGACCAGGAGCGGCTCGTGCGCACCTCCAGCCCCAAAGCGCGTGTCCTGAGCGCCCAGCCCGCATCCAGCTACGAGCTCAAGCTCGAGGGCGAACAGATGGAGCTGCTCATCCTGGATGCCAGGGAGTTCCGCAAGGTGAAGCACCTGGTGATCATGACCGGCTAGGTGTGAAGTCTCAACACGCTGTTCACTCC
>JBKJXJ010000419.1:0-2678 GCA_046716125.1 Candidatus Eiseniibacteriota bacterium | reverse complement strand
GCTCTCGATCGTCGCGTCGCGCCCATCGTTCGCGAGCTGCCGGGCGAGATCTACGACGCGCTGGTCCTCGGCACTCGCGACTACGTCCGCAAGAACGACTTCGACGCCGTGATCCTCGGCCTCTCGGGAGGCGTGGACTCCGCGCTGTGCGCGTGCATCGCCGCCGACGCGATCGGGCCCAAGCACGTCGTGGCGGTCGCGATGCCTTCGCCGTTCACGTCCGGTGCGTCCAAGGAGGATGCCGAATCCATCGCGCGCACGCTCGGGCTGCGCTTCTACTCGATCCCGATCGAGAGCGCCTTCCAGGCGGCCCAGGAGGCGCTGGCCCCGGCCTTCTCGGGCCAGCGGCCCGACACGACCGAGGAGAACCTCCAGGCGCGCATCCGGGGCAACTACCTCATGGCGCTGTCCAACAAGTTCGGCTGGCTGGTCCTCACCACCGGCAACAAGAGCGAGTACTCGGCGGGCTACACGACGCTCTACGGGGACATGGCCGGCGGGTTCGCCGTGCTCAAGGACGTCTACAAGACGATGGTCTACCAGCTCGCGCACCATCGGAACCGGCATGGCGGGAGCGCGCCGATCCCCGAGCGCACCCTGACCCGCCCGCCCAGCGCCGAGCTGAGGCCGGACCAGACCGACCAGGACATGCTGCCGCCCTACGACGTGCTCGACCCGATCCTGCGCTTCTATGTCGAGGAGGACCGCTCGGTGAAGGAGATCGCCGGGCTCGGGTTCGATGAGTCGCTGGTGCGCCAGGTGGTCGCGATGGTGGATCGCGCGGAGTACAAGCGGCGCCAGAGCCCACCCGGGGTCAAGATCTCGCCGCGGGCGTTCGGCAAGGACCGGCGATTGCCGATCACCAACCGCTGGGCGGGCTGAAGCGGTCGCAATCCACTTCCTCTTACGTCGGGACGCTCACCTTCACCGTGCCGGTGATGGTGACCTTGACCTTCATCTCCCAGGTGAAGTTCGTGGGGACGACAGCCGGCACCGACTGGCCGGTCATGTGGTAGGTGATCGTGGTCACGTTCGGCGGCGGCGAGAGCGGCAGCTCGGTCCGGATGTCGTTCAGCATGGCGTTGATGCTGGCCACCGCAGCCCCCCCGGGATCGAGTGGAGCCACCTGCCAGTCGGTCACCGCGTCGGCGTTCGTGTTGAACCCCGTGATCAGCGGCATGCCAATGGTCCCATCACGATCGATCGTGATGTTCCCGTCCACGATCTGCCGGCCGGCCTGCGGGTCGGGAACGGTGATCCGGTATTCGACCCCGGACAGCGCGATATGGGTGACGTTGGAGACGTCGATCCCCGCGTCGGCCAGGATCTGGGCCAGGTCGAAGCCGTCGAGCACGTTGACGGTATTGGTCTCGTTGTAGGTGTTGAGGGTGCCGTTGGAGACGAACTCCACCACCGTCGAGCCGCCGACCGCCAGCTCGACGATGCGGTCCTTGATCTCGGGGATCAGGACGCATCCCCCGTTCATCACCCCGAGGGCGAGGACGAGGGCCAGATGAGGCCAGAATCTGAGACGGCGCATGTCGTGACCCTCCCTTAGCGGCCGAAGCTGATGCCGACCGCGACGCCATTGGTGGCGGCGATGTTGGCTTCCGCGTGCAGCGTCGCGAACGCGAGGTTCGCGAGCACGCCGGCGGTGAGATGGATGTTGGTCTTGCGATCGAAGTCCACGGCGATGTTGAGGCCGGGGTTGGCCGCGTCCTCGTAGGCCGCGTCCATCTTGAACGAGTCGATGCCGATCGCCCCGTACGGCTGGAGGATCGGGAAGCTGCGGCTCCCGGTGATGTCCACGTGGAACGCCCTGCTGTCGAGCAGCGAGTCGTTGATCTTGAACTTCTGGTAGAACACGCCGAGCGCGAGATCGACGGGCAGCATCGGGACGTACTGCGAGAGCGAGTGCTGGCCGCCGATCCCGAAGAAGCTGACCTTGTTGATGAGGTTGTCCTGGGAGAAGCCCGCCTTGGCCCAGCGGATCACGGCGCGCGTGCCCATCACCGAGCCGATCGAGAGCTGCGGGGCCGCGAAGAAGAACTCCCCGATGTCGAAGCCGCCCGGATAGTAGACCGTCGCCCCGCCCCGGCCGTTCTGGGTCACCGCCGCGCCATTGCCCACCACCGTCGGCGCCTGCTGGATCGGCGGCACGCTGGTGAAGCCCGGCGGGTCGGTCGGGGTGAACAGCCGGTCCTGGTCGGCGAACTTGACGCCCATGGCCTTCACACCGATCGAGAAATTGAGCCCCATCCTCGGGACCTTCCCGGTGGTGAAGATCGCGGAGTTCATCGTCCCCGAGAGCGCGTCCGGGAGCGGGCCGAGATACTTGCGGGCGTTGTCCCTGGTCAGCGCACCGAGATTCTCGCTCAACTGCGCGCCGGCCGGCGGCGCCAGGGCGCCAAGGCCCATCAGGGCCAGCGCCAGGGTCACTGCGAAGTTTCGTCTCATCGGTATTCCCCCCTCCAGAGTGTCGGTGCAGGAAACGGGCTCGTGGCCGATGAATGGCGACGGACTTGGGGACTCGACCAGCGGCGTCCATGCCCCGGGAGTGAGGCGGAAACGTAGGCGCGGCCCCGCGGTGTGTCAATTGCCGGCGCCACGGGAATCACTTCCATCGATCCGACTTGGGATGGTGTTTTATGGATTTGGAGATCGCCCTCCACCGGGCC
>JBKJXJ010000418.1:0-5983 GCA_046716125.1 Candidatus Eiseniibacteriota bacterium | reverse complement strand
CCTGTACAGCGACGGCATCTCGGAAGCCACCGACAGCCGCGGCGATCTCTACGGCGAGGACCGGCTCCGGGCGCTGTGGCAGGGCTGCGCGTCGGCCCCCTCGAGCGAGGTGATCGATCGTCTGCTGAAGGATGTCGAGACCTTCCGAGGCAGCGCCGGGCAGAGCGATGACATGACCGCCGTGGTGGTGGGGCCGCGCGCCGGGAAGTGATCCGCCCTCGCACCGATCGCGGCGCCCGCTCAGCCTGGCGACCCCGTCCGCGATGAAGCGGCCCCTGATCGTCGCCGCGCTCGCCGTGGCCCTCGTCGTGGGGGCGACGGTCGTGTTCCTGGCGGTGGCCGGGATCGGCGCGTCCCTCCCCGACATCGCGACCCTCGAGCGCCGCGCCCCCGCCCGCACCTCGCTCATGGAGCGCCGGGTCGCCGAGGCGCGGAAGAAAGGCCGCACGCTGGGCATCGCCCAGCGGTGGGTGCCCTACGGCCAGGTGTCGCCGCTGCTGCGGCGCGCGGTGCTGATCGCCGAGGACGACGCGTTCTTCAGCCACGGCGGTCTCGACTGGGGCGAGATCCGCGCCTCGATGGAGCGCAACCTCGAGGCGGGCCGGGTGATCCGGGGGGGCAGCACCATCACCCAGCAACTCGCCCGGAACCTCTACCTCGGGAACGAGCGGACGGTGTCGCGCAAGCTGAAGGAGATGATGCTGGCCGGCCGGATCGAGCGGGCGCTCACGAAGCGCCGCATCTTCGAGCTCTACCTGAACTCGATCGAGTGGGGGGATGGGGTGTTCGGCATCGAGGCGGCGGCGCGTCACCATTTCGGCGTCGGGGCGGCGTCGCTGGACGCCCGCCAGTCGGCGCTGCTGGCGGCGGTCATCATCAACCCCCGCCGGTTCGACCCCGCCCAGCCCAACCGCCGCATCGAGCGCCGGGCCCGGATGATCCTCAGCCGGATGCGGCGCCGCGGATTCATCAGCGAGGCAGAGTACATGATCGCGACCGGACGACCCGCGCCGGCGCCCATCGATTCGTCCGCGCCGGCGCCGCCGGATTCCGCCGTCCTGGCCGCGCCCGAGCCATCGGACAGCGTGACCGCGGCGCCGGACTCGCTGCCGCGGTAAGGGACGCCGCTCAGGCGGTGAGGACCTCCTTGACCAGCCTCGCGACGGTCCCGCCCTCGACCCGGCCCCGCGCCTCGGCCATGACCAGGCCGATCACCTTGCCCGTGTCCCTGGGGCCCGCGGCCCCGGTCTTGGCGACCGCCGCCTGGATCAGCGCGCGCACCTCGTCGTCACTCAAGCCCTGGGGCAGGTAGCGCGCCGCCACCTGAATCTCCCGTTCCTCGCTCGGCACGAGATCTTCACGGCCCAGCTTGCGGAACTCCTCGATCGCCTCGCGACGCTTCTTGGCGTAGCGCTGGACGACCTCGATCGCTTCGTCGGCGGTGAGGCTCGCGTCCTTCGGCTTCTTCGTCTTCAGCTCCATGAGCGCCGTCTTCAGCATGCGCAGCGTGCTCAGGGTCTCGGCATCCTTCGACTTCATCGCCGCGGTCATGTCGGTCTGGATGCGCTCCAGGATGTCAGTGTCGCTCATGGGGTCTCCTGCGGGGTCTCGCGTATGGACTCGCCGGGAACGAACGTGGCCAGGGAATGGCGCAGCGCCTCGAGGGCGGCGGCGAACCGGGCGGGCTCGCCGCCGAGTCCGATGCGGATGCCGCGCGGGTCGCCGAAGAACCGCCCGGGCGTCACCGCCACGTCGGAGGTTCGAGACGCGAACGCGGTGAACAGGTCACCCTCCCCGGGCGAGGGGAAGAGGGCCCACGCGGTGGTGCCCAGGGGGCGCACCGGGACGGTGAAGGGCACGCCGTCGCGCAACAGCGCGGTCCAGCGCACCTGGTTCTCCGCCAGGATCCGATGGCTCCGAGCCCGCAGCGCGTCGAGATGCGGCGCCAGCTCGAGCGCGAGCGCGATGCTGGGCACGGACGGCGATGCCGAGAGCGCGTTCTGCACCCGGACGCAGCGCGCCAGGACGTCGTCGCTCCCGGCGATCCAGCCCAGGCGGAGCCCGCCGAGCCCGTACACCTTGGTCAGCGAGGAGGTCGTGACCCAGCGGGGCCCGAGCGTGGCGACGGTCCCGCGCGGCTCGCGGAGCGCGTCGCGGAAGATCTCGTCGCAGAGGATCCACAGACCGCGTCGCGTCGCCAGCGCATCGAGCGCCCGCGCCTCCTCCCCGCTCACGGGGAGTCCGGTCGGGTTGTGCGGGTGGGTGATCACGACCATGCGGGTGGCAGGTCCGATCGCCGACTCCACCGCGGTCGCGAGCGACGTGCCGTCCAGCGGGCGGTCGAACCGTCGCACCGTGACGTCGAACAGCCGCGGCACCTCGCGGTGGGGCTCGTAGCCCGGCGATTCCACCAGCACCTCATCGCCGCGCTCCAGCAGGGCGCCGAACACCACCGCGTTCGCCTCGCTCCCGCCGGCGGTGAGCGCCACCCGGCCACCGGGGGTGCTCCAGCAGGCACCGAGGGTCCGCTCGAGCGTCGCCTGGAGACCGTCCGCGTTCCGCGGCAGCGTGGCGCGCGCGGGAAGGCCCAGGGCCTCGAGATCGGGCGGATCGACCTCGCTCGAGGCGAGACTGTGGCGGTGGCGCGCGGGGTGGATCCTCGACCACGCGATGTGATGGTCGGCAGGGTGGGTCATGCGTGGCCGATGATAGCAGGCGGCCGCGACCGCACCCAGGTCGTGCCTATTCGCCCCGGGGGAGCGAGACTTCGAAGCCGACGGTGTAAATCGTGTTGTCGAGCCGCGTGAAGTCGAACCGGTTGTTCCGCTCGATCCCCAAACGCACCCAGCGTTTCTTGACATCGACCGCCCACCCGACCGTCTGGCGGCTCGCCGGGGCGAACGTGGCTTGGAACCAGTCGTTCGCCTCGTTGGCCAGCCGCACCCGCATCGGTACGACCCACAGGCCGTCCAGGCGCGGGTCCCGGATGACGTCCAGCGATACGAAGTTCCACGACTTCCAGTAGTAGTCGGCCCCGACGCTCGCGACCCAGAGCGTGGTGTCGGTCGCGACGATCGGGCTGACCTCGACCCGACCGACGAGGTGGTCGGTGAGGATCTGGCCGGTCCCGAGCCAGAAGCGCTCCTGATGGCGTTCGTGCCGCCACTGGACCGTGTAGACGCTCTTGCGGCGGTCGCGCAGGTGGATTCCGACCTCCGGCCGGAACTGGTCATCCGTGCCGGGGTCCACGAAGTTCCAGTGTTCGAGCTGGACATGAAAGTGTTTCGCCGACCAGTGGACGAGCACATCGCGGAGGTCGTTCCCGTCGCTGACGTTCCAGTAGCGGTACTGCCCGCCCAGCCGTCCGGTCATGGACGCGCCGGCCGGGGAGGCCGTGATGAGTCCGACCGCGACCAGCACCGCGAGCGAGCGCCTCATTCGATCCGATCCTTTGGCCCGGTGCGGGGACGCATGGAGCCGGTGACGTAGCGGTACCAGAACCAGGTCGCGAGCGAGGCGGTGCGCAGCACCGTGTTGACCGCGCCGTAGACAGGATAAAGCAGCAGCACCTTGAGCGGGGTCCGGCGCCGGGCTCCGGGGATCCGCACCACCCAGTACGGATAGATCTCGAACGCGAGATAGATCAGGTACACGACCAGGCCCCACCAGCGCAGCGAGGGCGTGAACGCGATGACCGCCATGGACCACACCTTGATCGGGTCGCTGATGACGGTATAGAGGTTGTACATCATCTCGTAGCGCAGCCGCCAGGACGCGCCCCGGCTGAACAGGAGCCGGATGAAGTTCGCCAGCTGATGGTAGTGCCCGGGATACCAGCCGGTGAGCCGCTGCGAGAGCCACTGCGCCCAGGTGCCGGGCGCGACGGTCCACACCGGCTCGTTGGCGAACACGATGCGGCGCCGTTCCAGGAGGTGGATGACGGTGCGCTGGAGGTCCTCGGCCTGGAACACCCCGGTGTGCCGGTGGTGGAGCCGGTCGAGGTCACGGGTGCGGAACAGACCGACCGCGCCCGAGATGCAGGACACGGATTCGGTCACGTCATGGAAGCGCTTGCCGATCTCCATGCTCTTGCCGTACTCGTAGCGCTGGAGCGCGCCGAGGAAGCTGTTCCCGCGCGATCCCTCGCGATTTCGCCTGTCGGGCAGCACGTGGAAGGCCGCGGCGTCGTAACCATTCTCGGAGAGTAACGAGGTCGGGATGCGCGCACCCCCCATCCGGGTGTCGTCGTCGAGCAGCAGCGTGAGCGGCGTCCCGACGCGGTGCACGGCGTAGTTGATCGCCGCGGCCTTGCCCTTGCCCTTCTCGAATCGGTGCACCGTGCATCCCAGCTCCGCGGCCACGGCGCTGGTCCGGTCGGTACTCGCGTCGTCCACGACCAGGATGCGCTCGGGCGGGATGTGCTTGCGCAGCTCGCCGACCGTCATCGGCAGCCGGTCGGCGCCGTTGCGCGACGGGATCACCGCCGTCACGGTCGAATGATCCGATGTGAAGCTGCGCTCCTCGCTGCGGCCGAGCAGCTCGACCAGCAGCTTCACGAAGTCCACCAGCGCGCAGAACAGCACGAGGAAGACGACCCCGCCCATGCCTCCGGTCAGCATCGCGCCGGACTCGGCGGAGGGGACCTGCCAGGCGTCCCATGGAGCCCAGAACGTCATCGCGGCCCCGCCCCCGCCGCGCGCCCGCCCGCGCGGCGCACGTGACGGCGTCCTTCCCGCTTGACCCCTCCCGGCCCCGTCCCTACCCTCGCCCGCGCGCTGCGCACCTCAACCTCCGGGAGGGATCCTTGAATCGCGAAGAGCGGCTGGCCGAGCTCAGGCATCGTGGCGAGTCTGCGCTCGCCGGCGGCGGTCCGGAGCGGGTTGCAAAGCTTCACGCCAAGGGTTGCCTCACCGCCCGCGAGCGTCTGGACGTCCTGCTCGACCCCGGCTCGTTCGTGGAGATCGGGAGCTTCGTCACCCACCGGGCCAGCGACTTCGGCATGGATCGCAAGCGCATCGTCGGGGACGGCGTGGTCGCGGGCTGGGGCTCGGTGGACGGCCGGCTCATCTACTGCTTCGCGCAGGACTTCACGGTGTTCGGCGGCACGATGAGCGAGGCGAACGCCAAGAAGATCTGCGCGATCATGGACCTCGCCATGGACAACGGGGCGCCGGTCGTCGGGCTCAACGATTCGGGGGGCGCGCGTATCCAGGAGGGCGTGCTCTCGCTGGGCGCCTACGCCGACGTGTTCCTCCGCAACACCCTCGCATCGGGCGTCGTGCCGCAGATCTCGGCCATCATGGGCCCCTGCGCAGGCGGCGCGGTCTATTCCCCGGCGATCACCGACTTCACGATCATGGTCGAGGGCACGAGCTACATGTTCGTGACCGGCCCCGAGGTCATCCGCGCGGTCACCTCCGAGGAGGTGAGCTTCGAGGACCTGGGGGGTGCGATGACCCACAACACCAAGAGCGGCGTGGCGCACTTCGCGGTCCGCGACGACGCCGACTGTATCCGTCACATCAAGCGACTGCTCGGCTTTCTGCCGGCGAACAACACCGACGAGCCGCCGCAGCGCGCCTGCACTGACCCGGTCGAGCGGCGCGATCCCGGCCTCGCGACCCTGGTCCCCGACGCGGCCGACCGTCCCTACGACATGAAGGACCTCGTTCGTCGCGTCGTGGACGACGGAGACTTCTTCGAGGTCCATCAGCACTTCGCGTGCAACCTGATCGTCGGATTCGCGCGCATGAACGGGCGGTCCGTCGGCATCGTCGGCAACCAGCCGCAGGTCCTGGCCGGCGTGCTGGACATCGATTCCTCGGTCAAGGGCGCCCGCTTCGTGCGGTTCTGCGATGCGTTCAACATCCCACTGCTCGTCTTCGTGGATGTGCCCGGCTTCCTTCCCGGTACCGATCAGGAGTGGCGCGGCATCATCGACCACGGCGCGAAACTGCTCTACGCCTTCAGCGAAGCCACCGTG
>JBKJXJ010000417.1:0-5339 GCA_046716125.1 Candidatus Eiseniibacteriota bacterium | reverse complement strand
CCTCCCTGGTCGTCCATCATCTGGCCGATCTTCGGCGCGATGTTCATGTTCCGACTCATCGTCTACCTCTACGACCTGCGCAACCGCGCCGCGCCGACCGGATTCTGGCGGGCGGTCTGCTACTTCTTCATGCTGCCCACCGTGTGCTTCCCGCTGTTCCCGGTCGTGGATTACAAGACGATGTGGCGCACCTGGGTGACGGGAAAGGACGCGTTGCGCGTCCACCAGACCGGCGCCGACTGGTGCCTGCGCGGGATGGTGCAGCTCCTGCTATACCGGCTCGTCTACCACTCACTGTCCGTGGACGCGGCCGACGTGGAGCGCGCCTCCCAGGCGCTGGTCTATCTCGTCAGGCCCTACCTGCTCTATCTCAAGATCTCCGGTAGCTTCCATCTCGTCATCGGGATGATGCACCTGTACGGATTCGACCTGCCGCGCACCAGCCACAACTACTTCCTGGCGAGCAGCTTCACCGACTACTGGAGACGCACCAACATCCACTGGAAGGACTTCCTCCAGAAGATCTTCTTCAATCCCGTCTACTTTCGGCTGAGCAAGCGCATGGGCGCCACGCCGTCGCTGGTGGTCGCGACGCTGATCGCCTTCTTCGCCACCTGGGCGCTGCACAGCTACCAGTGGTTCTGGATCCGCAACACCTTCCCGGTGGTGTGGCAGGACATCGTGTTCTGGTCCGTGATGGGGCTCGCGGTGCTGGCCAACATGGTGATCGAAGCGCGCCGCGGAAGGCGCCGGCGGCTGACCCAGCCGGCGCGCTCGGCGCGGACCGAGCTGGGTCTTGCGTTGCGCACGGTGGCCACGTTCTCCGTCATCTGCCTGAGCTGGGCGGTGTGGTCGACGCGGTCGTTCGCCGAGCTGCGTCACGTCCTGTCGAAGCTGCTGGTCGTGGGCCCGACGGATTTCATGTGGATGGCCGGGGGCGTGGTGGGACTCGGGCTGGCCGCCGTCGTCTACGAGCGGCGCGAGCAGCGGGCCTTAAAGCGCGCGGGCCGGCCCCCGGCGGCGCTCCCGATCGGCGCGCTGCGGCTGCCCTGGACCGCGCTGCGCGTGGGCGCCGTCGCGGTCGGCCTGCTTGGCGTGGTGTACGCGTCGCTGGTGCTCTATTACCCGCCGGCGGTCGCCGACGTCGTGGACCGGCTCAAGAACCCGCTGCGACTCAACCGTGGTGACGCAGCCCTGATGGACCGCGGGTACTACGAGGAGCTGACCGACGTCACGCGCTTCAATCCCGAGCTGGCGCAGGTCTACGCCCAGAAGCCGGCCGACTGGGACCGCTGCTGGGCCTTCCATCGCATCGAGGAATTCCCGACGTTCGAGATGCTGCCCTCGCGGAGGGTCGCCTACATGGGCGCCTTGATGTCCACCAACCGGTGGGCGATGCGCGACCGGGATTACGAGCAGGTGGCCCCGGCCGGCACGTACCGCATCGCGATGCTCGGCGATTCGCAGGGGATGGGCGGCGGCACCGAGGATGGGCTCACCTTCGAGAACGTGGCCGAGGATCGCCTCAATGCCGCCACCGGCGGCGCGCACGACCGCTACGAGATCCTCAACTTCTCGATCGCCGGCTACGGGCCGGCGGCGCGCCTGTGGCTGCTCGAGCGCTCGGTATGGGAGTTCAAGCCGGACGCGGTCATGGTGACCGGCGTGGACGATCTGGTCTGGATCGCCCGCGAGGTGGTCGGCGGCGCGACCGGCCGTTACGCGCAGCCGTTCCCGGCCATGGAAGCCGCCGCCCGGGCCGCGGGGATCGACGCGACGACGCCTCACGAGGTCGCGATGGCGAAGATCCAGCCCTTTCGCGAGCAGGCGCTGCGCGGCATCTACGACCGGATCGTCCAGGGTTGCCGGGACCATGGCGCCCGGCCGATCGCGCTATTCATCCCCCAGCCGCGGACCGAGTCCGCGGAGGCGATGATCGATATCCGACGGCAGATCGAGATCGCCCGCGAGGCGGGCTTCCACACCATCGACCTGCTCGACACCTACGCGGCCGTCCCCGACCTGGCGCCGCTGTGGGTGGCACCGTGGGACCGCCACCCGAACGCGCGCGGACATGCGATGCTGGGCGAGCGGTTGTACCAGGCGCTCGGGCGCGAGCTGCGGCCATGAGCGAGGCGGACGCGGGGTGCGCCAGGGGGCCAGGGCGGCCCATGGGATTCGACCGATACCGGGAGGACCGATGACCGATGCGCAGGAGATCCAGGGCAAGGTGAAAGCGTTCATCCTCCGCGAGTTCCTCGACGGGGAGGACCCGAGCGCGCTGACCCCCACGACGCAGATGTTCACGACCGGCATCCTCGATTCGATCGCGACGCTCAAGCTGATCGCGTTCCTCGAGAAGGAGTTCGACATCTCGATCGAAGCGCACGAGGCCGACGCCCAGAACCTGGACACGCTCGACGACATCGTCCGGCTCGTGACGTCGAAGCGGTAGGCGGGGAGTCCCTCATGGCGCTGCACGACATCCTCGCCGGTTCCGCCGCCCGACACGCCGACCGCGTGGCGGTGCGGGAGCCGTCGGGCGCCACGGTGTCCTATCGCGAGCTCGATGAGCTCTCGGACCGTGTCCGGGACCGGCTTTCGGCGATGGGCGTGGGGCGCGGGGATCGGGTCGGTCTCCACCTGCGCAAGTCCATCGACGCCGTCGCCTCGATCTTCGGTATCCTCAAGTGCGGCGCCGCATACGTCCCGGTGGACGCCACCGCGCCGGCGAGCCGCAACGGATACATCTTCGCCGACTGTTCGGTGAAGGCGCTGATCATCGAGGCATCGCAGCGCGCCGATGTGCTCGGCGAGATGGACCGGCTCGGCGCGCGGCCGCCGGTGATCGTGCTGGAGGGCTTGGGGGGCGCGGGAGGCGGCGGGCCGCTGCGCGCGGCGCTCGCGGACCCCGAGGCGGTGAAGCCTGCCGCGTCCCGCGCGGGACCGGCCACGACGATCGACTCCGCGCCGGATGATCTCGCCTACATCCTTTACACCTCGGGCTCGACCGGGAGGCCCAAGGGCGTGATGCTGACGCACCGCAACGCCACGAGCTTCGTCGGATGGTGCTCCGAGACGTTCGCGCCGTTGGCGTCGGACGTGTTCTCGTCACACGCTCCGTTCCACTTCGACCTCTCGATCCTCGACATCTACACGCCGCTCACGCACGGCGCGACGCTGGTCCTCATCCCCGAGGAGACCGGCAAGGAGCCGATGGCGCTCGCCGACCTCATCGCGCGCGAGCGCATCACGGTGTGGTACTCGACGCCCTCCATCCTGAGCCTGCTGGTGGAGTACGGGAAGCTCGAGGCCCGGGACTGCTCGTCGCTGCGCACGGTGCTGTTCGCCGGCGAGGTGTTCCCGGTCGTGCACCTGCGCGCCCTCAAGGCGCTGTGGCCTTCGCCCCGCTACTGCAATCTCTACGGGCCGACCGAGACCAACGTCTGCACCTGGTACGAAGTGCCTGCCGTCGTCCCGCCCGAGCGCACCGAGCCCTACCCGATCGGCCGCGTCTGCTCGCATCTCGAAGGTCTGGTCGTGGATGGGGCGGGCGAGCCGGTCGCGGACGGGCAGGAGGGCGAGCTCTGCATCCGCGGGGCCGGGGTGACCCAGGGCTACTGGAACCTCGCCGAGCAGACCGCGCGCGCCTGGCTCGAACGCCCGGATGGCGGACGCTGGTATCGTACCGGCGATCTCGTGTCGGCGGAGCCGGGCGGGGATCTCAGGTTCCTCGGCCGGAACGACCGCATGGTGAAGAAGCGCGGCTACCGGGTCGAGCTGGGGGAGATCGAGGCGAGCCTCTACCGCCATCCGGCGGTGCGCGAGGCCGCGGTCGTGGCGGTGCCGGATCCCGGGGCGGGGCTCACGATCAGGGCCCACCTGGTGACCCGCGACGGCGGCCGGATCTCGATCATCGAGCTCAAGCGGTTCTGCGGAACCCTGCTGCCGAAGTACATGATCCCCGACGCGTTCAGCTTCCACGCCGGGTTGCCGCGGACGTCCACGGACAAGACGGACTATCAGCGCCTGATCCAGATGTCGTAGGGCGCCCGCATTCGATCGAGGAGAACCGCATGGACTTCGGGTGGTCGGAGGAGCAGGCCCTGCTGCGCGACACGATCGCGAACTTCGCGCGGGCCGAGCTCAATGATGGATTGATGGAGCGCGAGCCGCGCGGCGAGTTCAACCGTGACGGCTGGCGGCGTTGCGCCGAGATGGGCGTCCACGGCCTGCCGGTGCCTGTGGAGTACGGGGGCATGGGCCTCGACGCGCTCACGACCATGGGGGTGCTCGAGAGTCTCGGCTACGGGTGCAAGGACAACGGGCTCGTGTTCTCGATCAATGCCCACATGTGGACGCTCGAGATGCCCCTGCTCGGATTCGGCACCGAGGACCAGAAGCGGCGCTGGCTGCCGCGCCTGTGCAGCGGCGAGCTGATCGGCGCGAACGCCATGTCGGAGCCGGGATCAGGCTCGGATGCCTACGGCCTCACCACCCGCGCCGAGAAGCGCGGCGACCGTTATGTGCTCTCGGGGAGCAAGGTGTTCGTGAGCAACGGGCCGGTCGCCGACCTCTACCTGGTGTTCGCCACCGTGGATCCATCGCTCGGACCCAACGGCGTGAGCGCGTTCCTGGTCGAGCGCGGCGCCAAAGGTCTGACCCTGGGCGCGCCGGTTCACAAGATGGGGCTCAAGACCTCGCCCATGTGCGAGCTGTTCTTCGACGGCTGCGAGATCCCCGCGGAGCACCTGATCGGGCGCGAGGGCGCGGGGAAGAACCTGTTCACCGACTCGATGACGTGGGAGCGGAGCTGCATCCTCGCCAGCTCGGTCGGCGCGATGCAGCGTCTGCTCGACACGAGCGTGAAGTACGCCAACGAGAGGAAGCAGTTCGGGCAGCCGATCGCCAGGTTCCAGCTGGTCGCGAGCCGGCTGGTGGATATGAAGCTCCGGCTCGAAACCTCGCGGGCGATGCTCTACCGGGCGGGATGGATGAAGTCCAAAGGACGGAGCATCTTCCTCGAGGCCGCGCTGGCCAAGCTCCACATCAGCGAGAGCTGGGTCGCCAGCGCCCAGGACGCCATCCAGCTCCACGGCGGCTACGGCTACATGGCCGAGTACGAGGTGGAGCGCGAGCTGCGCGACGCCATCGCCAGCCGGCTCTACTCCGGGACGTCCGAGATCCAGCGGATGATTATCGCGCCGTTGCTGGGCGTGTAACCGTCGATCGGGCGCGGCTCGGGAGCCCGATGGGACCGCGCCGTGCCTTGAACCGTCCGGGCAGCAGGGTTCCCCCTCCTCGCGGGGCCCCGTCGCTCGCGCCCTTCGGGCGCGTCG
>JBKJXJ010000416.1:0-10717 GCA_046716125.1 Candidatus Eiseniibacteriota bacterium | reverse complement strand
TGCGGTTCCAGTGGAGGTTGGTGGTGCCGGCAGCGTACTGGCCGGTGAATGGAGCGGGCGCGGCCGGGGCGAGGTTGTCCACCGAGTGGCCGGCCGCGGGCGCGGACAGCCAGTACTTGGAGCCCGTGCCATTCCTTCCCACGACCATGAACGATGTGGTCGGGTTCGAACCCGCGACCGAGTCGCTGGTCGTCGCCTGCGTCGAACCGTACGTGGCGATGAAGTGCTGAGGATTCACGGTGCTCACGTACTCCCACGCATACTGCTGTGTGCCGGAGACCGTGAACAAGTATACGCGATCCCCTTGCGCGGGTTCCTCGCCGAGACGCAGCTGCAGGCCCGCACCACGAGCAATCGCATCCTGCGCGACGTTTGGCGGCACGGAGTGAAAGATGTCATATGCCGTGAGGTCTGGATCGTTCTCCAGGTCCAGATAGCTGGCGTCCCAGGCCAGCCGCACGCGGCCACCCTGGTCGTTTGGGATGTCCAGAACCGAGGCGATCGTGGGTTCGGCATTCCCCAACTTCCCGAACCGCTCGACAAGCTGCGCGTAGATATCGTTGTTTGTGCCGCTGCGGTAGTCGTGCCAGGTGACGATCGCGCCGCCGGCACCGTCCGAGGCGATCGCGGGGGTGGACTGGCTGTTCGTGGCGGTGCACAGCGCCACGCCGTTCGCCGTCCACTGGGGCACGCCCGCCGCGCTGATGCGTTGCGCGTAGATGTCGTAGTTCGTGCCGCTGCGGAAGTCGTACCAGGTGACGATCGCGCCGCCGGCACCGTCCCAGACGATCGTGGGGTTAATCTGGTTGTTCGCGGCCGTGCACATCGCCACGTTGCCATTGTTGGGTTCGTGCGGCCACGCGGCGGCGGCCGGGCGGATGGCGGCGGGCAGGGCCAGCAGAACGAGCGCGGACGCGAAGGCTCGGGAGCGGTTCATGGGTCTCTCCGTGAGGGGGCGTTCGAGGCGTCGCCGCGATAACCCATCGCCCAGGGAGCCGCCATGGGGTGCCGGCAGGAACAAGGCCATATAGTAGGGGGCGCGATAGACCCGGGCAAGGCCCCGAATCGGCCCCGAATCGGCCGGGCCCTCCTTGCAGGGTTGGCCGCCCTCTGGTAGCCCCTACCGGGGTAGCGCATGCCCTTGCCGTCCCGCACCCGGACCGTCCGACCCTCGAACGTCACCAACCAGCAGTCGCCCTCGCGTCGAAAGACGTCGCATATCTTCACCTCAATCCGTAGTGTCGAAGCAGTGAATCAGCCTCGGGGCGCGCCTCATCATCGGCTGGAATCAGCTTCGCGGCGCGCTGCAGTTCTTCACGTCCCCGGGCGATGTCTCCGCGCCGGATCAGGTCCTTGGCCAGCTCCAGTCTCAACTCTCCCTCGGCCACCGGGCTTTCTCCCAGCGCCGGAGAGCGGAGCGCCTCATCGAGGACCGCGCGGCCCCGGTCGCGGTCGCCCTGCTGCGTCAGGAAACGGACGTAGGCGTAAGCCAGCTCTGGATCCCGCGTGACCTCGAGGCCCCGCTCCATGGAACGCCGTGCCGTCGCGGAGTCGCCGAGCTGCGCCGCCGCGCGAGCGCTCAGCACGTACGTCCATGCCCAGGTGTAGCGCTGCTCCATCAAAGGAGTCAGCGTGTCGAGGCAGCGCCGATACTGCTGTGTGTAGTAGTAGCCGCGCCCCAGCAGGTAGGTGTAGAAGCGATTCTCGGGGTAGAGCTGCGCGAGCTCGATGGCCGATCGGATCGTGCCCGTCGGGTCGTTGCCGACGACCGACTCCAGCAGGTCGATACGCAGCTGCCCGCGGTGGTCGGCCCGGCTCCGCTGCCGGCTCATGGCCGCGCGAGTCAGCTGAAGCTTCGGGTTGTCGCCCAGGTTCCAGTAGGCGCCCGACAGCTCGGTACGCGCCGCGATGAACGTGCTGTCGAGTTCCAGCGCCTTCTCGTACGCGGCCGCGGCCTCCTTCCAGCGCGACGCGAGCAGCGCCTGGTGCCCGCGGAGATAGAGTCGGTAGGCATCCGCCGACGTCGTGGTGATATCCCGCAGCCAGCCCTCGGCCTCGCGGTCGCCGGTGAGGTTCACCTCGAGCGTCACCTGCAGCTGGGGAATGAGCTGGCCGACGAGATGGAACATGCCGCTGTCGGCGGGACCTTCGACCTCGTAGGCGTGCAACGGGCGTCCGCTGCCGGTGTCCACGATGCGGCCCTGGATCCGGAGGTTGCCGCCCGAGTGCAGGATGTTGCCGGCGATCGCTCGCCGGATGCCGTGCCGCGCGAGGAACGCGATCGTGGGCGCCCGGTCCTTCGATGCCCCACCGTCGATCGCGGCGAGGTCGGCGAGCCGCTGCGCGTCGAACACGTCGAGCTGCGGGGACTGGACGAGCGCCGCGCTCAACAGCTCGGCGACGCCGCGCTTCATCCAGTTCAGCGCCGAGTCGCCGCTGACGTTCTCGAACTCGAGCACAGCGACCGACCGCGCGGCATCACCCGTCGGCGGCGGCGGCACCGCACCGGGGCGCACCGCCCACCATCCCGCGAGTGCGGCGAGCATCACCACGGCCGCAAGAACCCATGCCGCGCGCGGCACCGGTCGCGCTCGACGCGTGCGGCCGGCGACGGGCGAGGTCGGCATCGTTTCCGACCGGAGCGCCTGGGCCACCTCCCCCGCGTCGGCGAAGCGGCGCGCGGGGTCCTTCTCCAGGCAGCGCCGCACGAGCGACTCGAGATCGAGGAACTCCGGCGGCAGATCGCGCGGGAACGGCGCGGGATCTTCGTTCAGAATCGCGTGAATCTCCGCAGCGGAATGGGCGCGATCGAAAGGCCTCCGCCCCGTCAGCAGCTGGTAGAAGACCACACCGAGCGAGAACACGTCGGAGCGCGCGGTCGCCGGCGAACCGCGGTAAACCTCGGGCGCGATGAAGCCCGTGGTGCCGGCGTAGGCGCCGGACTCGGTGAGACGTGACTCGCCTTCGCGCAGGGCGATCCCGAAGTCCACGATCTTGGGAAGATCGTCCTCGCGGCTGAGGATCACGTTGGAGCACTTGATATCACGGTGGACGATCCCGCGCCGGTGCGCCGCATGGAGTCCATCGGCGATTCCCAGGAGGATGGCGCGCGCACGCGCAGGAGCCAGCGGGCCTTCGGCGAGCACCTCGTCCAGCGTGTGCCCCTCGATGTAGGCCAGCACCAGGAACAACCGGCCATCGGCCTCCTCGACATCGTACACGGCGCCGACGCAGGGATGATCGAGGGCGGCGAGTGCCCGTGCTTCGCGCTCGAAGCGCCGGCCCATTTCGGGGTCGTGCGCGAGATTGGAGTGGATGAACTTGAGCGCGACGGGCCGGTCGAGCTTCAGATCGCGGGCGACGTAGACCTCGCCCATGCCGCCGGCGCCGAGCCTTCGCTCGATCCGGAAGTGCCGGATCGTGGTGCCAATCACCGAGCACCGTCCGGAGCCAGCCGATTCCGTTGCCCGAAATGTCTTTCGAGGCGGCCGGAGCCATTCATGGGGCCGAAGATGCTACATCCGACAGCGTGTCTGCAACGCTTGTCGATAGCTCGGCGGCGAAGATCGGATTCTCACTGCGCGATAACGCGGCGTAGTTGGCGCGACTCTGACCGCCGCGAGCGCGAGGGCATCCCCGGGCATCCGTGGGCGCCTGAAGGAACTCGAAACGGGGCCACTGGTCCCCTTTGTGGTAGATGCCGATGCGCGGGGTCGCTCGCGAGATCCCGATGACGCGGCCGCGACGCCGATCCCGACTTCTACTCCGATGCCGCTGGCGGGTACAGCCTGTCCACTCCGTGGTCGCGGCGCTCATACGCATCGCGTCCCCCGCGTGGGTTTTTGCCCGGCACCGATCGTGATCCCCATCGCTCGGCATGGAGCGGGCGCCCACAGGGCCCGCCCCCGCGATTCCGGACCCCGTCTCCCACGGCTTGCCCGGCACGCGTCACGCCTCCCTACTGCCGCGGCGCCCGCAGACCTCGCCGCTGCACCGTGTGCTGGCCGATCACTTCACCGCGCTCGAGCGGGTGCCCGAGGAGCACTTCGAGCCCACGAACGGTCCGCTGCGCGCAGCGGCGCGCGCGGCAGTCGGCCGGTTCCTCGACTGTGGGCTTCTCGAACACGGCTTCGCCCGAGTGCGCTGCGGGACGTCCCGGGCGGAGTTCCTGCAGGCGTTCCGCTGCAAGAGGCGGCACTTCTGTCCGTCGTGTCACGCGCGGCGACAGCGGCGGTGGGCGGAGCTGCTGCGACTGGTGTTCCGGGTCGACGTGGAGGTGTGCCCGCGCTGCGGCGGCGAGGCGCGCATCATCGGGTTCGTCACCGAGCCTCGGGTGGTGAGGCGCATCCTCGCGCATCTCGAGCGGCGCGGGGTGGACGCCCGGGCCGGACCGTCGACGGGAGTGGCCGCGGCCCCGGGGGTGACGGGTGTGAGCGTGGTGGGTGAGCGAGGGGCGAGCCGGCGTGGGCGCGACTCGCGGTGGGGAGAGTGCGCGCCGGGAGCGCGGGGAGGTGGGCTTAGGGGGCGCAAAGGCGCTGCCGCGGGCCGAGGCGAAGGGGTCGCGAGCGGCGCCGAGGGCCGGGTGGGGCTCAGACGGCAGAATGCCACGTGGAGCGCATCGCGGCCTACCCGCTGCCGATCGGCTTGATCATCGTCGGACGCTTGCTCACGCGGCAGAATCGAATGCCGGCCAGGCACTCACACGATTCACGGAGATTCGAATGACCGCGTTTCGAGAACTCGCCTATGAGTGTGACCCTGCCTGCACCTCACGATTGGCGCATGGCACTGGGAGAAGTAATCAGCGCAGTCCCTTCACCAGATAAAGATCCGAAATCTCCCGATGTAGACTATAAACGTACGATTGTCCGTCGGTGCTGATCAACACGGGTCCGATGAGCCGCATCCCCGCCGAATCCACAGGAGTCGGTATCTTCCAAAGCTGTCTTTTCCCGGTCGCGAGGTCGAGACGGTATATCGAGCCGCGGCTGCCTTGGGCAAGGTAGAGCGATCGACCGTCGGAGCTCCACCGAATCGCATACTCGTGCGGTGAGATGCCAGGCACACTTTGTGCCGCTCCGCCGTCAACGGGATGAAGGTGGGCGGACGCGTCTGCATGCCGCGAGAGGATGAAGCGGCCATCTGGCGAGACCGCGGCACCGGGGTTATAGAGATTCGTTCCGAGTGGCGTGATCGCGCGTGGATCACCGCCGGAAAGATCCTGCACATAGCAGCGCGAGAGTCCTCCCGGTTCGAAGCCGGAGATCACGATGCGCTTGCCATCGGGAAACCAGCTGGCCCAGTCGTAGGTCTCAATCGTGCCTCTTTCCAGGAGCCGCGCCGTCCCGGGGCCGGTCGGCTGGAGTGCGAGAGGCGGCTTCCGATTCGTCGGTAGGGCCAGCGCCCATTTGCCGTCGGGCGAGAGTGTCATTCCGAGCCCTTCGAACAGACGCACTGCCGGCGAGCCGTCCGTTTTGCGCAAGTAGGTCGTGTAGTGTGGGCCGGATCCTTCTCCTTCATCTGCGATCAGGACCGTTTTCCCATCGGGCGAGAGGTCGGTGGCGAAACTCTGGTCGAGCCACGAAAGATCGCGCTCGCGTTTCTCCTCGTTGATCCTCCCATACGTCTCGACTCGGAAGTCCGAACGTGAAAGCAGCACCCGGCCGTCGCGACCGATGTCATTCAAGACCACGCTGCCGGCGTTACGCAGTACGACACGCAGCTCGCCGGCAAGACTGACCGCGTAGAGAACCTTCGCCCCGCCAGCGTCGGCAGCGGTGAACCAGATTTCATCACCGCGCGGGGACCAGGCAATACCTTCGAGCCAGGCCCACCAGCGCGTGAGCGTTTTCTGTTGTCCCTTGCGGTTCACCATCGTGACAGCTGCCCCGAGGTCCCCCGGCACGGAGTGATTCCTGAACGCCACCCAGTTCCCGTCCCGGGAAACTCGCGGATAGCTCATTTGATTCGCCGACTCGAGGATGGGCGAGCCGACCGGGTACTCGATCCTGAATTTCTCTCCGGCATGCCGCGTCACTACCAAGTCGATGCCATTCGGTGCCCAGTCCGCTTCTCCGACGTTCTCGAGCATCTCGCGCGGTGCGCCTCCCGCGAGCGGGACACGTGCGAGCGTCCCGTTCGGAAGCTTGATTGCCATCTCGCCCGACGATGACACAGAAAGCAGCTCGAAACCTTGATAGCCGAGCGAGCGCGATTCCGGCTGCTCGGGGAGAGTGGAGAACACCTCGCGCGGACGCCCCTGCCAGGCGGCGCTGTAGATGATCGTATGGTTATCAGAGCTGAAGCGCGCCGCAGCCACGTAGCCGCGCCGGAATGTGAGGCGCTGGAACTCGGGGATCGGCGCGCGGGCGATGCGCTGTTGAAGGAGGGCTCCCAATCCAGCGCCGACCAATAGCGTCGCCGCGGCTATGGCCAACGCTTCACGAGCAAACCGCGGTCGGTGTGACGTCGGGACGAGGGTTCGGGATCCCCGTGCTTCGCCTCGAAAGGTTTGCAGCGCGAAGGTGGCGTCGCGTGCGGACTGAAATCGTTGTGCCGGGTCCTTCTCGAGGCAGTGGCGCACAAACTCCTCGAGCGTGGTCGGCACCTCGGGGCGCAACTCGGTGAGCGGAGCGGGTTCCGTGTTCAGGATCGCGTAGATCGAGTCGACCAAGGTGGTGCCGGGGAACGCGCGCGTGCCCGACAGCATCTCGTACAGGATCGCCCCGAACGCGAACAAGTCGGCGCGGTGATCGGCGCGCTCGCCGCGCACCTGCTCGGGCGCCATGTAGCCGGCGGTGCCGAGAATCATGCCCGTCTCGGTCAGGCTCGCGGCGCCGGCGCGCTCGGGCCCGGGGCTGACGAGCTTGGCGAGCCCGAAATCGAGAATCTTCACGTGACCATCGCGGGTCAGGAACAGGTTGTCGGGTTTCAAGTCGCGGTGGACGATGCCCTTGTCGTGGGCGGCGGCGAGACCGTGGCCGATCTGGAGCGCGATGTCGATCGCCTTGCGCAACGGGAGCCGGCTGGCCTTGAGGCGCTCGCCCAGGGTCTCACCCTCGAGCAGCTCCGAGACCACATAGGGGGCGCCTTCATGGGAGCCGACGTCGTGGATGGCGAGGATATTGGGGTGGTTGAGCATGCTGGCCGCGCGCGCCTCGTGCTCGAAGCGGCGCAACCGCTCGGGATCGCTCGCCAGCCCCCCGGAGATCACCTTGATGGCGACGTCGCGGCCGAGACGCGAATCCCGGGCGCGGAACACTTCACCCATACCGCCCGCACCGAGTGGGGCGAGGATCTGATAGGGACCTACCTGGGTGCCGGCGGAAAATGCCATCAGATCTTCACTCTACTTCCAACTCTCCAGGTCGTCACCTCAACCCCTCGACCACGTAGAGATCGGAAAGCTGGCGCGCAACCTGTAGATCCATGTTTGATCCCGAGGGGTCTCGACCTAGAACTCGATGGCCGCTCCCAGGCGCGCGCTGAAAGGGGGCTGATGGAGCGTCGGGCGCAGGTAGTCAGTGTTGAGCCCGACCTGGTTCCCGCTCGCGTCGGCTGCAAAGTAACGCCGCTCATCGAGAAGGATGGCGCGCCGCCGGCTAAAGACGTGGAACAGGTCGAGGACCAGCTTCGGACGAGCGGCTCGGACCGCGGGCGCATCGTAAGTCAGCCGCAGGTTCAAGTCCCAAATCGAAGGGGTTCGCCCGGCTGATCCGCGCGGCCGAAGGAACGCTGCGTAGGGAAGACCCGGGATGCCTCCCAGCTCGCTCACGGGTGTTCCACTCTGCCAGACCCATGTGGTTCCGGCGGTCAGCCCAAATCCGACAGGATAGGCGCCGTAGAACTTGACCACGTGGGGTCGGTCATTGGGCAAAGGGCCGAAGGCGTTGACGGTGGTTTCAACGAAATCGAACTGCGGTCCACCGTTGCCGTAGACAAGACCGGCATAGTTGCCCTTCGTGCGCGACAACACGTAGGACAGGAGAAACTCGCCTCGTCCTTCGCCCAGCTTCTGGAGCGTGAGCTCGAGTGCCCTGTAGTCGTGCGTCGCCTCAGGCAGATAATCCAGAGCGCCATGTCCGGGATTCCCGATAAGGAAGCGCTGAGCGACCGGGCTGTACGAATCCTCGACGACCTCCCGCAGGGTTCGGTAGCGGCCGTGAACGCCGAGTTTGACCTGCCGGGGAAGCGCGCGCTCGTAACCCAGGGTGACTTCGTCGAAGTGCTCCCCGCGAATGCGTCCGCCGCCGGGCGGGTTGGGAAGCAGCTTGGTCGTATCGCCGCCCGAGGGATCGACGCGGGGATCGTGGTCGTACCCGATGAAAAGCTGGATGCTGTCGAAGAAGTAGTAACCCGGTGAGTTGGCCGGAAGCTGCTCGTAGTACCGTCCAAAGGACGCGGAGAGCTTCTGCGAGCCGACAGCACCGAGCTGATACGTGACTCCGAGCCGCGGTTGGAGGCCTTCTGTCTTCAGCGGGGTGCTGCCGTTCGAGCTGACGTAACGGTGGCCATCCCATCGCAGGCCGGCATTGATGCGCAGGCGGTCGGTGACGCGCCAGGAGTCTTGTGCATAGGCAGTGGGAAGCCGCACATGAACCGTGCCGAGCTGAAACCCCTGATACCAGGTATAGACCGAATCGTTGCTGCGGTAGAGGAATCCGCGATGAGCTTTCCCTGCCCCATACTGAATGTCGTTGGTGATCGAGTTGTCCGTGTACTCGAGCCCCACTTTCGTCGTGTGACGCCCGAGGAACGCGGTGGCGGCGAGCCTACCCGCCCAGCGGTCCTGGTAGTTCTTGTTCTCGCCACCATAGCCGCCCGATGCGGTGCTGTTTTCCTGGTCGTCCACGTAGGGCTCGGTCGCTCCACGCTCGCTGATCGGCTGGACGAACGAGCGGTTGTGTACTCGCATCATGGCGCCCTGGAGTAGCACTTTGGGCATCAGCTGATGCACGCCATTCATGGAGATGTTGACGCCTCCGCCCAGGGTGGTCGCGACCACCGCGTCCTCGTTCAGCACCAGCGCCGGAGGGCTCGCGAGATTGAAGGGAACCCCGATGAGGCGTGAGCGGCTCGGATCGCCGAGGATAATGAGATTCAGGTTGGTTCGGGACGTGGCCCGCCAGGTCAGCTTTCCGGCGATGCGGTGAAGCCTGCTCGTCGCCTTCTGCAGCGGTATTCCGGGCACCTGAACGTCACGCTCGTCGAAAGCAGGATTGTAGGCGCCGAACCACCACAGGCGATCACGCACCACCGGCCCTCCCAAGCTTCCTCCGAAATCGTAGGCCGAGAAGTTGCCGGCCGGCGCCTGGCGAAGCGCGTTCTGTGTCGTGCTCGCCAGACGGTGGTCGGTGAAGTAGCCAAAGACCTGTCCGTGGAGTTCGTTGCCTCCGGACTTGGTGATGGCGTTGACGATCCCGCCCAGGGCTCGTCCGTACTCGGCTTCGTAACCGCCGGTCTTGATATCGAGTTCGCGGACGAAGTTATAGGGAAGGTTGGTGCTGGTCCCTCCGCTCCCCGGATCCGTCGCATCGGTGCCGTCGATGAAGTAGTAGTTGCCCTCGCCGGTCGACCCCGCAATGCTCGCCTCTTCGCCTGGAACGCTCGAATTGGCCTGCGGCGCCAGGGCCACGATCGATCGGAAATTGCGATCCGTCGGAAGAGCCTCAAACGTACCGGCCCGCAGATTCATGCCGAGTGTGGTCGTAGCAGGGTCGATCGGCGGGCGCCCTGCAGAGACCACGACCCGAGGTTGCTCCAACACGGCCTGCTCTAACGAGAGCTTCCCAAGGCTGGTGGTGGCGCCGAGTCGAACCTGGACGTTTTCGTAGGTCGTCGCCTGATGGGCGACGTGCGAGATCCGGAGTGTGTAGGACCCCGCGGGCAGTGCCTGAAGTCGGAAGTACCCGTCTCGGTCGGTGGCGATGCCACGCGTGCCCTGAAGACTCGGTCCGCTCGCCACCACTCTAGCATCGGGGAGTGGTTGGCCCGTCGCGTCGACAATCAATCCCTCGAGGTTACCGTCAGCCTGCTGAGCCGAGATAGGACGCCACAGACAGGAAAGAACAGTGGCAATAATGATGATGGAGCGACCCATGACTGCCTCCCTCGCTTGCCTCCAGGAGCATTCGGAGCATCCGATCCTGCCGCGAGCAGTAAAGCATGACGACGATCCTCCTAAGAAGAGCTATTTCAGCGCTGTCGCGAACGAGCTCTGGAACGCTCCTCCCAGGTCGTGCTCGTCCAGGACGACCGCTTCGGTCGCGACCCCGAGTCGGTAGACCACGAACAGGGACGGGAGCGCGATGCTCGTGAGGCCCAGGACCGACGGGCCGTTCCGGCGCGACGGGACACTCGTGCCGCTGCCCGAACCCGATGCGGCGCTGGGCGGAGCTGTTGCGGTTGGTGTTCCGGGTCGACGTTGAGGTGTGCCCGCGCTGCGGCGGCGAGGCGCGCATCATCGGGTTCGTCACCGAGCCTCGGGTGATGTGGCGCATCCTCGCGCATCTCGAGGGGCGCGGGGTGCCTGGACGGGAGTAGAGTAGGCCAATCAGGGGCCCGAGAGCCCGACTCTCCGAAGCAGCACATCGAATCGAGGGTCACTCTTGAGGGGATCCACACGCGGGTCCACCTTCGCCCACAGCAAGGCTTCGGATGCCGCTTCGCGGGCACGTTCGAGATGAGCGAACGCGGAATCCCGGTCCCCGAGGGCGGC
>JBKJXJ010000415.1:0-4445 GCA_046716125.1 Candidatus Eiseniibacteriota bacterium | reverse complement strand
ATGTCGGACCAGCTCGCGCCGTTGTTGGTCGAGATATCGATGACACCCCCGTCGTAGGTGGCTTCGAGACGATAGGCGTGGTCGAATTGGAGCCGAAACGGACCGAGCCCGCCGATCACGAGCGGCGGCGACATGGCCGAGGCGTCCGAGTTGACCCCGGGGTCGAACGCGTAGAGGCGACGATCGGTCGGCCCGTACCCGCGACGCCCCCACCCGATCGAGGGCGCGACGTCGCCGGTGTAGGTCCAGACATTCGTGACCGCCTCGAAGGACTCGTGCGTGCCGCTTGGTTCTTCGTCCGCGTGGCCGTAAGCGTACTCCGTTCCAAGGCGGGGTCCGGCGACGAGCAGACCCGGATCGTTCACCTCGATCTCGAAATCGAGCACGCTCACCGGACCCGCTCCGGTCAGCCGGACGGCGATCGTCGCGGACGCGGAGGCGAACGGGTTGGTCGCGCCGAGCGCCACGACATTGCCGTTCGGGAACGACACCCCGGGGTTGGCGCTGCTGATCGTCGCCGACGTCGAGCTCAGCACGGAGGCCCCGATGTTCCTGATCGTCAGCGCCAGCTCGCCCACCTCGCCGTTGTCCACGTAGGGGTCGCCGTCGCACGACTGGACCGTCGTGCCGAAGGACGCGTCCGTGACCGCGAGGTCTCCTCCCACCGCGAAGCTCTCGACCACCCCCACGTTGTCGAGCGAGGCGCGATCCGGCGAGAGGGCCCCGGTGCCGGCGCCGCGCCTGGCGAACGCCCCCCAGAACGCGGCCAGATCCGCCGGGTCGCCGGCCGCCGCGGCTGCGAGGATGGCGTCGCGCGCCTCGGTGAAGGTCGGGGCGTTGGGGGTCATCTTGTACCCGGCCACCAGGTAATCGCGCATGCGCCGCTGGGCCTGGGTGAACGTCAGCCGCCCCGAGTCGTTGAGGAGCGCGGCATAGCATTCCCACAGCATCGAGCACCACACCTCGCCGGTGCGATGCACCGCGGCGTTGGCGCTCCCGTCCGCGCTGAAGGCGACCGGCGGCCCGACCGGCAACGGCACGCCGTTCTGGATGTGCCGGAAGGTCAGCGGGTCCTTCGTCATGTCGGTCGAGTACGGATAGCGACGGATGCCGAAGTAGTACACGTTCGTGGACGCGGTCGAGTTCGTGATCGCGTAGGAGGACATCGGGAAGACGCCGTCGAAATCGTCGCCTGCCCGCGCGGTCATGAGCAGCGCGTGGAAGTCCGCCCAGCCCTCCCCCATTCCCCCACCCTGCTGCGAGCTCAAGCCACCGCCGTTGCCGATCAGCCGGTTGCTGATGTAGTGGCCCCACTCGTGAGCCACGATCTGGTTGTCGATCGTGCCATCGCGCCACAGCGCGGTGGCGCGGTTCATCCCGACGCTCACGGTGCCGCCGAGATGCGCCTTGAGCGCGTTGCCGGTCGCGACCGTCACCGTGACCACCGGGATCGTCACGCCCGCGCCCGTGCCCAACGTCGGCGGATTCCCGTAGCTGAAGTTGTCCACGATGATGGCCCCGATCGCTCCCGCCGCCTGGGCGTTCATCACCGGCGTGACGAAGCCGCACGAGCTGCGATCGATCAGCACGATCTTGCCGGCCACCGCGTTGACGACGGCGCTGCACGCGTCTCCGGTCGGGGCCGTGCCATCCACGACGGCGATCAGATTCCCCGAGAGCGTGAAGGTCTGCGGCCCGAACCCCGCGGTGCCGGCGTGGTAGTTTCCGGCGATCGCGGCCGGGACGCTCACATTGAGCGTCGCAGCCGCCCGATTCCAGATGTACATCTGCATGCGGGGTTGCCCGCCGTCGGCCGGCGTGCTCATGTTGGCATTGTTCGTCCCGCTGTAGTCCTGCGCTTCGGCCCGGAGCGCATCGCCTTCGACGCCACCGCGCCCCAGGTTGGACGCCTGCGCGTTGCCCGAGGCCTCATCGAAGCCCGAGTCGTAGAACCAGTCATGCAGGAAGTTGGTGGTGTAGAAGAGCTGGGTGATCGACGCCCGGCGCTGCGCGGCGCTCGAGGGGTCCTGATTCAGGTCGTAGGTGTAGTCGAAAGTGCCGGGAGCGGACACGGGAGCCCGGAAATCGCCGCCATTGAGTCCATCGGGGGAATTGAAGTCGACGTAGGCGTCCACGTTGTTGCCGACCGTCTGGGTCGCACCGGGTGGGAGCCAGGGATCGTTGGTCGAGATCGGCCCGTTTTGGAGCGACACCAGCACCGGGGCCGTAAATGGAGGATTGTAGAGATCGGGCATGCCGGTCGGATGCGGCGAATGCGCCGTCCCCTGCGGCCCGTCCCACGCAACGTAGGGCGACGACGCATCGGCCCACGCGCGGTAGGTGTACGAGTCGCTCACCACCAGATTGTGGCGGAACAGCACGTCGCCTTCCCCGGCCGCGATCACGTAGGCGTAGGCGTCCTCCTGGCCGAGCACCTCCACGTAGTAGGCGGGCACCAGTGATTCGGGAAGGTGGAACCACACCGGCTTGGCGCGCAGCGATTGGCTCGGCACGAAGCCGGGGATCGCGGTCGAGAGGTCGAACGCCTGGTATCCGCCGCGGGCGCCCGGGAGATCGCGCAGGAACCCGGCGCCGACGGCGAGACCGGTGAAGTCCTCGAGCGCGCGCGCGGTCGCCTCTGCGGCCGAGAGGCGGAAGACCCGCGCCGGGCCGCGGCCGAGCAGCGCGCGGCTCGGCAGATAGCCGGACACCGCGACCAGCTCCTGCTCCCGATCCATCAGCACCTTCATCTCGTCGCGGAACACCTCGATCCCATCGATCACCTGGGCGAACGAGGCGATCACCCCGCCGCGCCCGGTGTCGTGCACGCGGCGCAGCGTCACCTCCGTCACGTCGGACCGGTCGAGGCGGTAGAACGCCGAGACCCGGCCGAGGTGGGCGCGGGCGGCCACGCCGGCTGTGTTCCCCGTCTGCCGCTGGGCCATCGCCCTGCCCGCCACCCGTTCACCCGTCGCCCAGATGAACGTCGGCAAGGCGAAGCGCGATTCCACCTGCGCGACGCGTGCCACACGCTTCAGCGCAGGATCGGCCATTGCCTTCTCGAGCGCCGCCCGGGCGGCCGGACGCGCCTGAGAGCTCAAGGCACGGTCGATGGTCTCGCGCTCGGCCGGGGACGCGGCCGTCGTGGCACCCAGGCCGAGAAGGACGATCGCGACGAGTCGGGCATGGCGCAGGCGCACGATGGGCCTCCGAGGGATCGGGTCGCGCGGGCCCTTGTCCACGAGCGCGGCGGGAATGAGGAGGGACTGCTGAGACGCAACAATCCTAACCGTTGTGATGCACGGGGGCCACGAGGAGATTTGGTATTGTCGCGGTCCGTGGCCCTCACCTACCCATCCGTCCTCGAGTTCGGCCTCGAGCCGGCGGCCGAGTTGCTCAGCCCGGGCTTTGCGGACTATCTCGTCCCGATCCGGCTGAACGCCGCGCCCGGCAGCCTGTACGAGAAGTGCGGGTTCCGGACCGACCGCAGGCTGGTCGGGTTCGCGGGCAGGCCCCGGCTCGAGGCGACGGTGCGACGAGCGGGCGAAGTGGACATCCGGCAGGTCGCGCGCGCGCTGACCGCATGGGGGCCGGCCGATCTGCCGTGGCAGCTCTCGGGCGAGACCCTCTCGCAGGCGGGGACGCCGGGCTTGGCCTTTGGCGACGGCACCGCCTTCGTCGCCCTCTCCGATCCCGCGCCGGCCGAACGGGGATCGTCCCGGGGATCGTCGGGGGCTTGCGGTGGCCGAATCTCGCACGCTAATCTCCGCCGCCCGTGTCGTCCGGTCGTCGGCGGTTCCGCTCCGACGGCAGCCCAGGGTCACCCCCATGCGCGATCCCAAAACCGAAGCGCCTCGTCGGAGCACTCCGATCGCCGCCCTGCTCGCCGCCCTACTGGCCGCGGGTCTGGCCCTTCCCGCGCCCGCCGTGAGGGCCCAGTCGTCCAATCCGTTCGGAGTCCCGCAGCGGCCGTCGCAGCCGGCCACGCCGCAGCGTGCGCCGCAGCAGCAGTCGCCTCCGCCCGCCGCCTCGCCCACCATCGCGCGCGTCGGCGATCGCGCCATCACTGCGTCGGACTTCGACCGGGTCGACAAGCCGTACTTCCAGACGCTCAACGCGCAGCTCGCCGCCGCGTTAACCAGAGAGGTAAGGAAACTCGCCACGTTCAACGTGCTCGACGAGCTCATACCGCGCGAGGAGCTCGCGGTCGAAGCGCAGCGGCACAAGGTCCAGGTCTCCGATGACGAGATCGACGCCATCCTGACGCAGGATCCGTTCTTCCTCACCGACGTCAGGTTCGACCCCACCAAGCTCACCCGGTTCATGACTGTCCCAGTGACGAACTACCTTCAGGTCCTTCCCCGCATTCGCGAGATGGCGGAGATCAGCAAGCTGGACGCATCGCTGCGCAAGCGCTTCACCCCCACCGGGACGCAGCTCGGCGC
>JBKJXJ010000414.1:0-2622 GCA_046716125.1 Candidatus Eiseniibacteriota bacterium | reverse complement strand
GTCCACGACATGTCCGAGACGTGCACCAGGCCGTCAATGCCTTCCTCGAGTTCGACGAACGCGCCGAAATTCGTGAGGTTGCGAACCTTGCCCTTGACCTTCATGCCGGTCGGGTACTTCTGGTCGAGCGTGAGCCACGGATCCGGCTCCACCTGCTTCAAGCCGAGCGAGATCTTCTCGTTCGCGGCGTCGACCTTGAGCACCACGGCGTCGATCGTGTCGCCGATGTTGACGACCTTTGAAGGATGGCGCACGTGCCGGGTCCAGGACATCTCCGAGACGTGGATCAGGCCTTCGACGCCGCGCTCCAGCTCGACGAACGCGCCGTAGTCGGTGATCGAGACCACCCGGCCCTTGATGCGGTCGCCGACCTTGTACTTCTCGTCGACGCCCTCCCAGGGATAGGCCTCGAGCTGCTTCAGGCCGAGCGAGATGCGCTCCTTCTCGGGATCGAAGTTGAGCACCTTGACCCGCACCTTGTCGCCGATCTTGGCCAGCTCGGACGGGTGCGCCACCCGGCCCCATGACATGTCGGTGATGTGGAGCAGCCCGTCGATGCCGCCCAGATCCACGAACGCGCCGAAGTCGGTGATGTTCTTGACCACGCCCTCGCGGATCTGATCCTTGGCGAGGTCCTTGAGGATGTTGGACTTCATCCGGTCGCGCTCCTGCTCGAGCACGGCGCGGCGCGACACGACGATGTTCCGCCGCCGCTTGTTGAGCTTGATGATCTTGACCGACACGGTCTGTCCGAGCAGCCCGTCCACGTTCTGGACCTGGCGCAGCGCGATCTGCGAACCCGGCAGGAACGCCTCGACGCCGTAGAGGTCCACCACGACCCCGCCCTTGATCTTGCGCACCAGCCGGCCCTCGACGACTTCGCCGTTGTCGTGGGCCTCCTTCACCTTGTCCCAGACGCGCACGAAGTCGGCGCGCTGCTTGGAGAGCACGACCAGGCCGTCCTGGTTCTCCATCTTCTCGAGGAAGACGTCGATGACCAGGCCGACGGTGATGGCGCTCGGATCCGGGAACTCGGACAGGGCGATGACGCCTTCGCTCTTGAACCCGACGTCGACGAGGACCTCCTTGTCATCCACGGCGAGGACCGTGCCGCGCACGATCTCGCCTTCACCCAGCGAGCGCAGCGACTCCTCGTAGTGACCGAAGATCTCGGCGCGCTTCTCGGGGGTGAGTTCCTCTTCCTCGTCGTAGTTGAGCGGGACCGCGGGGTAGCCCAGCATCCGGCCTGCCATATCCGGTGTGGGGTTGAGGGTCTGTTCGGATGTTTCCAGCATGAACGTGTTGCCTCCTTGATTTGTATCGGATAGGGGACGACGGTTCTAAGCCGCCCCGCGTGATGCCTCAGTCTGCTGACCGGTCTTGAGGATCGCGATCTCCCGCATCACCGCCTCGCCCACCTGCTGGTAGAGCGCGCGGCCCGGCGTGTGATCCATCCCCGCACCGGCCAGTTCACGCCACGATCGCGCCGGACCGAACCACAGTCGCACCCGCGCGCCGCGGGTCCACCACTCGCGTTGCCGATCGCTCCCGGAGATGCAGCACGGGACGATCGGGACATCGGCGTTGACCGCCATCATCCCAACGCCCGGCCGCGCCGGATGCGACCCGCCATCCTGCATCCGGCTCCCTTCCGGGAACATGAGCAGCGCGGCGCCGTCCCTGAGACGATCCATCGCCCGAGACATCCCGGTCAGGTCCGCGACACCGCGGCGGATCGGGATGGCATTCATCGATCGAATCAAAGTCCCCACCACCGGCATCCCGAAGAGATCCTCCTTCGTGAGGAAGTGGAGCTCGCGGGGCACGGCGGCGGCGATCAACGGCGGATCCCAGAATGAGATGTGATTCGAGGCCACGATCACCCCGCCATGACGCGGGACGTGATGACGGCCCCTCACGTCCCAACCCGTGAGGATCCGCAGGGAACCGCTGGCGAAAAGCCGGGCGGCACTATAATACGGACGCATGAAAACTCCTAGCCCCGGCCCGGTTCCTCTTCGGGCCCCCCCCGGGGCCACCCGAGCCCCCCGGGAAACTCCGGATGCGCCCGGACCGCCCGCAGCACCTCCTCGATCTGCGCCTCGATCGTCAGAGCGGACGTATTGACCACCTGCGCACCCTCCGGGATCGCCAGCGGGCTGTCCGCCCGGCTCCGGTCCCGCTCGTCTCGACGGGCGAGCTCGGCCCGGACCTCCCCGATCGGGACCGCGATCCCGCGCTGCTCCAGCTCCCGGGCGCGGCGGCGGGCCCGGGCGTCGAGATCGGCGTCGAGATAGACCTTCACCGCCGCGTCCGGGTAGACCACAGTCCCCAAGTCGCGCCCCTCGGCCACCAGCGGGCCGCGCTCGGCCAGCACGCGCTGGATCTCGACCAGCCGGCGGCGCACCGGCGACTGTGCGGCCAGGCGCGATGCCAGCTCGCTCACCTCCGGCGTGCGGATGGCGTCCCCTACGTCGGCCCCGTCCAGCCAGACGTGGGCCTCGCCCGGGGAGCCCGAGAGGGCGACCTGGGTCTCGCGCGCGCAGCGGTCCACCGCCGCCAGGTCGTCGGGGGGCACGCCCCCCCGCTGTACTTTCAGCGCGATCGCGCGGGACAGGGCGC
>JBKJXJ010000413.1:0-7209 GCA_046716125.1 Candidatus Eiseniibacteriota bacterium | reverse complement strand
GCGCGCACCGGCCGCCCGCGACCCGGCGCGATCGCGAATGCGTCGAGGCGTCATCACGGCGTGCCCTGGTCGAGCGCGCGCAGCCCCTCGAGGGCGGCGGCGCTCCCCGGGTCGCGCTTCAGCTCGGCCCGGTACCGCGCGCGCGCCTTCGCGGGTTCGCCCAGCTGCTGCCAGGCGCGCGCCGTGGTGAAGTGGAGGCCGGGCGGCACCGGTCGCTCGCGGAGCGCGCGCTCCAGCTCGCGCACGGCATCGCGCGGGCGGCCGTCGGCGAGCGCGATCATCCCGAGGCGTTCGGGCGCGCGCGGGAGATCCGGATCCGCGATGAGCGCCTGGCGCAGGCGGGCCTCGGCCTCGCCGAGACGGCCGCCGGACATCAGAAGTGTGGCGAGGACGCTGTTCGTCATGGCATTGAGCGGCGAGCCCGCGGCCTGCCGCTCGAGCTCGGCGATCGCCTGGGCGCGCAGAACGGTGTCACGGTCGGAGGCGCGGCCGAGGGCCCCGATGGCGCGCTTCCCGGCCGGGGCGGCGCGGTAGGCGAAGGAGTCCGCGATCGCGGCCAGGGGTCCCTCGCGCCGCACATAGATCGCCCCGACGTCATCCAGGAAGACCAGCGCCCAGCCCGGGTCCGCGTCCAGTTCGTCGAGCAGCAGGTCGCCGCCCAGCTGACGGCGGTAGAGCAGCGCGTAGTCGAAGTGATGGCGGTCATCGAGCGCACGGAATCCCGCGGCCTGGGTTCGCGCCGACTCGTAGCCCAGCCGATCCTCGCGCCTGAGCGCCTCGGGATGGATGGTGGCGAACGGCAGGCGCTCGCGCTCGGGCCAGAAGCGCCAGAGCATGTAGCCGCCGGTGTGGAAGTGATTGAAGCCACGGCCACGGACGCCGTGCGCCGCCATGAAATCGCAGGCACGCTCGGGGATGTAACGCATGTCGAGTCCGATGCCGATGCCCGTCCCGCCCGCGCTCCAGTCGGGGAGCCCGAGTGCGACGCACGCGGCCGCCGCGAGCGCCGCGCGCCGCCAGGGCGGGGCGCTCCAGGCCGGCCACCGCCGCGCCGAGACCCACGCGTCGAGGTCGCGCGCGAGGTAGGGGAGGGCGACCAGCGACAGATAGCCGAGGAATCGCAGCGACGAGCAGGCGAGCGTGATGAATACCAGGCACAGGAGTACCTCGACCACATCCCAGCCCCGGCGCACGCCGCGCCAGAGGATGAGGACGGGCCAGAGGACGAGGAGGAACGCGACACCGCTCCACCTGAGGGCGTGAAGCGGGAGGCGCTGCAGCTCGCCGATCGCCTGGAACATGGGCTCGCCGCGCCAGTGCAGCGCGAAGTCGAACGGTTGCCAGAGCGCGCGCCATCCGAACGGGTTCAGGAACGACACCGCGAACGAGAGGAGCGCGATCACCAGCAGCCGGTTCGGGCGCGGTTCGGGGCCCACGTCCCCAGGTCTCCGTCGTGACGCCGCGACCTGAGCGGCGAGCCAGTGGATGCCGATCAGGACCAGCCCCAGGAACCACGAGAGATGGGTGTTCGCCCAGACCAGCGCGATCAGCGGGATCCACGCCGTGCGGTCGCGCCCGCCGTGGCGACGGGTCTCGAGGATCCACAGCTCGAGCGCGAGCAGGGCCGCGACCAGCGTCTCGGGCCGGATCTGGGAGCGCAGGCGATAGACGAGCACACAGGCGATCAGCGCGATCAACGCCGCAAATCCGCGGGCGCCCATCGCACGAGCGGCGGCCCAGAGCGCGCCGAACGCCAGCAGCGTCGTGACCCAGCGCCATGCGTAGAGGCCCCACACACCGCCCAGTGACCACACCGGCCAGATCGTCGCGCGGAAGAGCCACGCCGAGTTGACCTCGGGATCGCCGTAGCTGGGCCACGACCAGAGCTGGGTGGTGGGGACGTGGCCGAGCTGCCAGATCGCCTTGCCGACCAGCAGATGCTGCCAGACGTCGGTCTCGAACAGCGTGTAGGTGACGGAGAGGAGAACGCCGGCGAACGCGACGAGGAGCGCGACGACCATGGCCGGGTGGGAGAGCGGGATGGCCTCGGGGCTGCGTGCGACCTTGGGGCCGGGTGCGACGGGGCGCCCGCGCCGGCTCACGCCGTGCCCTCCTCGGGCCAGCGCCAGAGGAACGCCTGAGCGTTCTCGCCCACGGCGATCTGGCGCGCCGCCATCGGAACCAGGAGCAGCGCGTGGGCACGTGATTGGGGCGAGAGATGCCCTGAGACCGCGGCTCCCGCCGGGTTCGCCCACCACGCGCCATCCCGGCGCTCGAGCGTTACCCGGACGAAGTCGGTGCGGCCCTCGCGCGACTCGATCGCCGCCGCCGCCTTGACGTCGATGCGCGGCCGGTCGAGCGTTGCGAACCCTTGGAGCTTCCGCAACGCGGGACGGACCAGCGCCTCGAACACGCACGCCACCGATGCGGGATTGCCCGGGAGCCCGAAGAAGAGGCGGCCTTCGGGCGTGCCGAACGCCTGCGGCTGTCCCGGGCGCATCGCCACGCGCCACAGCTCGACCCCGTCCAGTCCGGCGATCGCGCGCTTCACCGGATCGAATTCGCCGGCCGAAACGCCGCCGATCGTGATGACCACGTCGGCCTTGCCGATGGCCGCGCGCAGGAGCTCGCCCACCACGGCCGGATCGTCCCCGACCCGCTTTGCGGACACCACGCGGCCCCCGCACTCGCTGATGAGCGCCTCCAGCATGGGCAGGTTGCTGTCGCGGATCGCTCCCGGTGTGAGCGCGGCCTCGGGCGGGAGCAACTCGTCGCCGGTGGAGATCACGGCAACGTGCGGGCGCCGGCCGACGGTGGGTCGCGCGATGCCGAGTGCGGCGAGCAGGGCCAGATCGTGCGGCGTCAGGGCGCGGCCCGCCTCGACGGCGAGATCGCCCGCGGCGAGATCGAGCCCGGCGTCGCGCACGTTCTCGCCCGCGACGGATGTCCGCGTGACCATCACACGCTCGTCTCCCCGCGCGCCGCTGCCGAACTCGAGCTCCTCGACCGGGATGATCGCGTCGGCCCCTTCGGGCACCATCGCACCGGTCATGATGCGGGCCGCCTCGCCCGGGCCGAGCGCGCGACCTGCGACGTGCCCGGCGGCCAGCGTCTCGATCACGGCGAGCAGGACGGGTGCGGCGGGTGTGGCGGGGGCGAGGTCGGCGCTCCGGACCGCGATGCCGTCCATCGCCGAGTTCCGGAACGGCGGCAGGGGGTGGCGTGCCACGACCGGGTCGCGCAACGGGCGGCCGATCGCTTCGGCCAGCGGCACCTGTTCGGCGGGCAGGGTCCGCGCCGCGGCGAGGACGCGCTGGCGGGCCTCGGCGTAGCCGAGCTGCCTACGCTCGGCGGCGAAAGACGCCACTGCGGCCTCCTCGCTTCTCCCAGACCGCGATCTCGCCCATCACCATGCCGCGATCCACCGCTTTGAGCATGTCGTAGAGCGTGAGGCCGGCGACGGTGACCGCGGTGAGCGCCTCCATCTCGACGCCGGTCCGCCCGCGCGCGCGCACGCGCGCCTCGATGCCGATCGAGGCGCTGTCGTCATCGAGCGAGAACGCCAGGTCGACGCCCTCCAGCGCCAGCGAGTGGGCCAGCGGGATGATCTCGCTGGTGCGCTTGGCCGCCATGACGCCCGCCACGTGCGCGGTCGCGAGCACGTCGCCCTTGGGCGCCCGTCCGGCGCGCAGCAGCTCGAGGGTGTCGCGGTGCATGAAGACCCGGCCACGCGCCACGGCGACCCGGGCGGTCACGGGCTTCCGGCCCACGTCGACCATGCGGACGCGGCCCTTGGGATCGATGTGAGAGAGCCGGCGGGGCATGGCGGCCGACATTAGGAGCGGCTTCGGAGGCTGTCAATTGCGGCTCGCGATCACCGTGGGCGGCGCGGCCGCTCGGGCGCCGCGCCCCGATCGATCGCCTGGAGCAGCGCGCGTGCCCGTTCGTTCGACGGGTCGAGCCTGAGGGCCTCCTCATAGTGCCCGCGCGCGCCCATCCGGCGCGCGGTGGCGAGGGCGAGGCCGAACGCCGCCAGCGTGGTGAGCCACCGCCACGCGAAGAGCCCGTCGAGCCCGCCCACCTGCCAGAAAGGCCAGAGCAGGGCGCGGAAGAGCCACGAATGGAGGGTGACGGGCTCCCCCCACGTCGGCCACGACCACGCCTCGGTGCGCGGGATGGTGTGCGTCTCCCAGATCGCGCGCCCCACCGCCAGGTGCTGCCAGAAGTCGCTGTCGATGATCCGGAACGTGACCGACGCCAGAACGCAGGCCGCGGCGGTGATAAACACCGCGAGGATGGCGGGGTGCGTGGGGGGCAGCGGGGGCGAATCGGCGGGCGGCGTCACGCCCCGGGTGAGAGGTCGCTTAGGCGCCGGCCGGACCGCGCGGGACTCGCCAATGAATCGCTTGGGCATCGATTCTTGACACTATGAACGCCGCTCCCCAGTGTCGATCGCACCCACCCCCCATGCACACGATCGAACGCCGCCGCCCCCCGATTTCGACGCGTCTCGCCTTCAGGCTGGCATTCGATCTGGCGGTCCGCCGCGATCCCCTCCAGTCGCTCGTCACGGAACTGGTCGCGGACCGCACCGACGGCCCCGACGCCGGGGTGCACCGGATGACGGCGCTGAGGGCGAGCCGGCGTGGGCGCGACTCGCGGTGGGGAGAGTGCGCGCCGGGAGCGCGGGGAGGTGGGCTTAGGGGGGGGGCGGAGGCGCTGCCGCAGGCCGAGGCGAAGGGGTCGCGAGCGGCCCCGAGGGCCGGGTGGGGCTCAGACAGCAGAACTCCACGTGGAGCGGGGTTCCTGGACGGGTGTAGAGTCGGCGCCACGCACATGGAAGTTCCTATCCTTCAATGATCGGCCGCACGCTGGGCCACTACCGCCTTCTCGAGCGCATCGGTTCGGGAGGTATGGGCGTCGTGTTCCGCGCCCACGACGAGCGTCTCGACCGCGAGGTCGCGGTCAAGGTGCTGCCCCCGTACGCCACGACGGATGTGACCGCCCGCACCCGGCTCATTCGTGAGGCCCGCCACGCCGCGGGACTCAACCACCCGAATATCTGCACGATCCACGAAGTGAGCGATGCAGGCGAGGATGCCTACATCGCCATGGAACTGATCGATGGCCGGCCGCTGGCTGATCGGATCGGCGTCGGCCTCGCACCCGAGCAACTGCTCCGCTACGCAGTCCCGATCGCCGACGCGCTCCGTCACGCCCACGCGCGGGGGGTGATTCACCGCGATCTCAAGAGTACGAACGTCATGGTGACCTCCGAGGACCGCATCAAGGTGCTCGACTTCGGCTTGGCGCGCCGCGTGGCAAGCGAGCATGTCCCGTCGGGGAGTCTCACGCTCACCGAGACCGGGGCGGTCGTGGGAACACCTCACTATCTCGCCCCCGAGGCACTCCTTGGCGTCAAGGCCGATGCGCGAAGTGATGTGTGGGCGCTCGGGGTCCTGCTCTACGAAATGGCAACCGGCGCGATGCCGTTCTCCGGGCGCACCACGATGGAGGTCGCGGCTTCGATCCTGCACGCGGCCGCGCCCCCGCTGCCCGAGCGGGTGCCCGACGGGCTTCGCGCCGTGGTCGAGCGCTGCCTCGAGAAGGACCCGACGCGCCGATTCCGCGACGCGGGGGAGCTCGCCGCGGCGCTCGAGCTGGTGCGATCCGGAGCGCCGGGAGGTATGCCGAGCAGGGACCTGCCGCGCGCCGACGACCTTGGTGCGCGGACGCAGACGCGGACGCGGCGCAGGCGGTGGGCGATTCCCGCGACGATCGCGTCCGCCCTCCTGCTGATCGGGTTCGCGCTCGATGTGGGCGGTTTGCGCACACGCGTTCTTAGTGGCTTCCCACCGTCCGCTTCGACGTCGCTCGCCGTCCTCCCGCTCGAGAACCTCTCGGGCGATCCCGAGCAGGAATTCTTTGCCGACGGGATGACCGAGGAGCTGATCACCGAGCTCACCAAGATCGGCGCGCTGCGGGTGATCGCCGCGTCATCGGTGCGGGGGTTTCGCGGCACGAATGCGTCGGCCACGGAGTTTGCGCAACGTCTAAATGTCGGCGCCGTCGTTCTGGGCTCCGTCATGCGCTCCGGTGAGCGCGTGCGCATCAACGCCCGTCTGGTCGAGACCCGAGGGCAGCGGCAGCTCTGGGCCGAAAGCTACGAGCGTGGCCTGCGGGACGTCCTCGGACTACAGAGCGAGGTCGCCTTGAGGATCGCCAGCAGCATCCAGGCCCGACTGACGTCCGGTGAGCGACAACGGCTCAGCCGCGACACACCCGTTGATCCGGCGGCGTACCAGGACGTCCTCCGCGGCCGGTACTTTCTGAAACGCTTCACCCAGCAGGATTCTGAGCGGGCACAGGAGCACTGCGACCGCGCGATCTTGCGCGATCCCGCATACGCCCCCGCCTACGCAGGCATCGCGGACCGCTACTACGAAGCCTCGAGCGTCTGGATGGCGCCGCACGAGGCGATCCCGAGGGCCCGCGCGGCAGCGCTCAAAGCGCTCGCGATCGATTCGACTCTCGCCGAAGCTCACGGCACGCTCGGCCTGCTGGCTGCGGTCTACGAGGTGGACCGCGTCTCGGCCGAGCGCGAGTTCCTCAAGGCCATTCAGCTCAATCCCGGCAGCGCGCTGACTCACCAGCGCTACGGGTACTTCCTTTCGATCAACGGCCGACACGACGAGGCGATCGTGGAATTGCGGCGTGCGGTCGACATCGACCCGCTATCGTCCTTCACGGCGACCTATCTGGGGCTCGGGTTCCACTTCGCGCGCCGCTACGACGATGCCCTCCGTCAGTATCGCGAGACCATCGCCCTCGACACGGCGTTCTATCTCCCTCGCGTTTTCTTCGGACAGTGCCTGATCGCGACCGGTCAGTCCGCGGCGGGCATCTCGGAGCTGGAAGTGGCCACTCGACTCGATGACAACCTGCAGGGCCTCAGTCAGAAGGGATGGGGTTATGTAAAAACGGGCCGGCGGCAGGAGGCGCTGGCCGTGGTGGACACCATCGAGCGACGTGTCCGGACCCAACGGCAGTTCTACCCCGACTACGACGTCGCCTGCATCTTTGCCGCCCTCGGGGACCGGGATTCCGCGTTCGCTCATCTCGAACGTGCCCGCGAAGCGGCATCCGAAGCCTTGCTGTGGGCGAAGGTGGACCCGCGTGTGGATCCCCTCAAGAGTGACCCTCGATTCG
>JBKJXJ010000412.1:0-4124 GCA_046716125.1 Candidatus Eiseniibacteriota bacterium | reverse complement strand
AGAAGTAGCAGACCGCCCGCCAGAATCCGGTCGGCGCGGCGCGGTTGCGCAGGTCGTAGAGGTAGACGATGAGTCGGAACATGAACATCGCGCCGAAGATCGGCCAGATGATGGACGACCAGGGAGGGGTCCACACCTCGGATCGGAACAGCGCCAGCGCGGCGCCGGCGCTCAGGATGGCGACGAGCCGGGCGGCGAAGGGGATCGGGAGATGGGCGAGCGCGATGAGGAGGAAGCCGATCCCGAGCAGCGCGGCGGCCCCCGTGACTCCGAACACGATGACGGCGCCGGCCGCGGACAGCACCGCGAAGAGCGGCAGGCGCAGGCCGGTGGGCAGGAGCATCTGAAGGCCGTACCCCGCCACGGCCAGCCAGAACACGCGCCCGAACGCCGGGCTCTCGAGCGCGAACGCCCGCACCACCAGTGCCAGCGCCACCAGCTGCGCGAGGACCAGCAGCTGACCCGGGATCAGGGCGATGCGCCCGCGCAGCCCTTCGGCTGCGCCGGAGGGACTGGGACGATCGCGGACGTGGCTGACGGCGCTGGTGGACATGGCTCGTGATGACCGGTGGGTCCAGAGGCGGGCACGGCCGTCAGGGCCGTGTGGAAGGATTCGGCGGTTGATGATATCAAAGTCACACAGCCGCGGTCTCCACCGGGCTCAGGAGGGCTTCCAGAGTGTCCTGGCGGCCCGGATCGCACCGAACAGGTCCAAGGGGGGACGTCATGTCGGAACGTATCGTGCTGGTGACCGGCGCCACCGGTAAGCAGGGAGGCGCCGTGGCCCGCTCGCTCGTGGGCCTGGGTTTCAAGCTGCGCGGGATGACCCGCAAGCCCGAAGGCGAGGCGGCGAAGGCTCTGGAGGCCCAGGGCGTCCAGGTGATCCACGGGGATCTCGACGACGCGGAGGCGCTGAAGACCGCCGTCAGCGGCGTCTGGGGCGTGTTCTCGGTGCAGAACACCTGGGAGGCGGGCATCGAGGGCGAGGAAGCGCAGGGCAAGCGCGTCGCGACGATCGCCCGCGAGATGGGCGTCCACCACTTCGTCTACACGTCGGTCGGATCCGCCGACCGCGGCACCGGCATCCCGCACTTCGAGAACAAGTGGCGGGTCGAGCAGTTCGTGCGCGCGCTCCAGTTCCCGTCTTACGCCATCCTTCGCCCCGTCTTCTTCATGGAGAACCTGCTGACGTCGAGCTTCCTGAACGGGGACCAGATCGTCTCAACCCTCGGGCCGACCCTGTCCCTGCAGATGGTGGCCGTCGAGGACATCGGCCGGATCGGAGCGCGTCTGTTCGCCGAAGCCGAGTCGATGAACGGACGGGAGATCGACCTGGCCGGGGACTCGGTCACCATGCCGAAGGCCACCAGGGTCATCGGCGGAGCGCTGGGGCGCACCCTCCGTTACGTCGGGATCCCGATCGCCGAGGTGCGGAAGCACCGACCGGAGATCGCGGTCATGCTCGAGTGGTTCGAGCGGGTGGGCTTCGACGCCGATCTCCCTGCGCTCGAGCGCGAGTTCGGGCGACTCACCCGGATCGAGGACTGGGCCGGACGAACCGTTCACGCATAGGCCGCGAGCCTGGCATCGAGAGCCGCCATGGATTCGAGACGTTCGCCCCTCCCGTGATCCACCCCCAGCGCCTCCGGATGCTCAACGGTGGCTCGATCCGCGGCGGCCGCCACGTGCTCTACTGGATGCAGGCTTCGTGTCGCGCCGAGTGTAACCACGCTCTCGAGTACGCCATCCGCGAGGCGAACCGGCTGGGCCGGCCGCTGCTCGCCGGCTTCGGCCTGACGGCGGATTTTCCCGCGGCCAACGCCCGTCACTACACCTTCATGCTCGAAGGGCTGCGCGATGCGCAACGGGCGCTGGCCCGGCGCGGCATCCCGCTCATCATACGCCGCGGCGCGCCGGACGCGGTCGCGGCCGAACTGGCCGAGGGCGCCTGCCTCGTGGTCACCGACCGCGGGTATCTTCGCATCCAGCGCCAGTGGCGCGAACGGGCGGCGGCGCGCATCGCATGCGCGTTCGTCCAGGTCGAGAGCGACGTCGTCGTCCCGGTCGAGACCGCGTCCGACAAGGAGGCGTACTCGGCCGCGACGCTCCGCCCCAGGATCCAGGCCCGGCTCGCGGAGTTCCTGGTGCCGGTGCGCGCGACCCCGGTGCGACACGGGCCGACCTCGCGCACCCCCGAGTCGCTCGACCTCGAGGACATCCCCGCCGTGGTCCGTGACCTGGGGGTCGACCGAAGCGTGCCCCCGGTGACCGGCTTCGTCGGCGGGGCGCGCGAGGCCGCGAAGCGCCTCGAGACCTTCCTCGCCTCCCGGCTCGGACGCTACGGCGCGGACCGCAACGATCCCGGCCTCGACGGGCAATCCGGGCTCAGCCCCTACCTCCATTTCGGGCACATCTCGCCGCTCCAGATCGCGCTGGCGATCAAGGCCCGGCGCGGCGCGGGAGCGAAGTCCTTCCTCGAGGAGCTGATCGTGCGGCGCGAGCTCAGCATGAACTTCACCCACTACAATCCGAACTACGACCGGATCGAGTGCCTGCCCGCGTGGTGCCGCGCGACGCTCCAGCAGCATGCCCGGGATCCCAGGGCCTGGCGTTACCCGGCCGACGATCTCGAACAGGCCCGCACCCACGACCGCTACTGGAACGCCGCCCAGCTCGAGATGACGTTGACCGGGAAGATGCATGGCTACATGCGGATGTACTGGGGCAAGAAGATCCTCGAGTGGACCGAGCGACCGGCGGACGCCTTCGCGGAGGCGCTCCGGCTCAATGACCGGTACGAGCTGGACGGGCGGGACCCCAACGGCTTCGCCGGCGTCGCCTGGTGTTTCGGCAAGCACGATCGGCCGTGGACCGAGCGGCCGGTCTTCGGCATGGTCCGTTATATGAACGCCGGCGGCCTCGAGCGCAAGTTCGACATCGAATCCTATGTCCAGCGGATCGAGGCACTGCGGCCTCCGGATCGGGCGCCAGGACCTTGAGACGGCTCACTCCCGTCGGCGGTGCCCATACCCGACGACGGTCTTGACTGCAGGGCGGCGAGCGGTCACCATCCCCTCGCCGCGCACTCCCCGTTACGGAAACCTCTGGTCGCGCTCTGCTCCTGGTCCGGCCCACACCATGGACGGTGCACCTTGCGTTTGCCGATCGACCATCGCTGCCTCTTCGTTCTCGGCGTCGCTTACTCCACGCTGGCGCCCGGCGTGCCCGGGCCCGGTCCGACGCCTGCAGTGGCGTCAGAGTCCATCCCCCTCACGATTCGGGAATCCGGCGGGGTCGCGCGGGTGAACGAGCCCGTGACGACCGGGATCCCGATCCCGCCGGGCAAGGTGGGTGCGAGCTGGGCGCTGTTCGACGGCACGCGCGAGATCCCGCTCCAGACCACGGTCCTGCCGCACCGCGCGACCCCGTGGCTGCTGCTCGACTTCCAGACCTCGCTGAAGGCGAACGAGGAACAAACGTTCACACTCCTGGAGCAGGCCCCGGGGGTCTCGATCCCCCAGCCGGTCGTGATCACCGAGACGACGACGCGGATCACGGTGACGACCGGCCCGCTCCGCACCGACTTCAGCAAGACCCTCTTCAACCTGCTCGACAACGTCTGGCTCGACCTGAACGCCAGCGGATCATTCAGCTCCAGCGAGAAGATCATCACCGCCGCGACCACGAGCAACCTGATCGCCCGCGCCGCCGGCGCCCCGTCGGATGTCCCGGGGCGCGGTCAGCCCTCGAAGCTGGAATGGGAGTATCGCGGTCCCCTGCGGGCGACCCTCCGTGTCGACGGCGCCTACGCGAACGGCTCAGACACACTGCTGAACTGGACGACGCGGCTGACGTGGTACGCCGGACAGAGCTACGTCAGGATCGACCACGTGCTTCGGAACTCGGTGCGCGCCCGGGAGCGCTACGTCAAACTCTCGTCGGCGAAGATCAGGATCGGCTCGGGGACGGCGACGAGCCGCATCCAGCGCCCGGGCGCTACCGTCTGGGCCGACGCGACTCCGGGCAGCACCCTCAATCTGATCCCGGCGATGATGGTCGTCTCCACGGCCTATGATCCCGGGGCCGTCCCCCCGGTCTGGCGGCTCAACACAACTGTCGATGTG
>JBKJXJ010000411.1:0-3493 GCA_046716125.1 Candidatus Eiseniibacteriota bacterium | reverse complement strand
CTGGAGCGTGACCTCGTCGCCCGGCCACTCGAGCAGCCGCGCACGGCGCGCCCCGCGCACCTCGACCACGTCGAGGCCCGCCTCGAGCAGTGCCGAGAACGGCACCCCCGGCCGGAGCTCGACCTCGATCAGGCGCGGCCCGGCGGGCGGCGTCTGGGCGAACACAGACGTCCCGAGGACGAGCGCGAGGCAGGGGATGAGGGTGGCGATGGCCAGAAGTGGGCGGGAGTCGCGGGTGGCTCGACCGATCGGCATCATGTCCTTTCGTGCGTAAAGAGTTCTCAGGCCTTGGGGATGATAGCATCCCGCCATGTCCCGGGCACCGGCTGGTCTGGCTCTTCGATGTGGACGGCACCCTGCTGCTCACCGACGGGGCCGCGCGCGAGGCGTTCTCATACGCGGTGCGCGAGCGGCTCGGGGTCGAGGACGATCTGCGCGACATCGCCTTCGCCGGCCGCACCGATCCCCTGATCCTCGGCGACATCCTCATCAAGCACGGTCGGGGAATGCCGGACGCCGAAGTGCCAGGGTTCTGGCAGGCCGCGTACGGTCGGATGGCGTCATTGCTGACGCCGGGACGGGGACAATTGCTTCCCGGAGTCCCGGAACTGCTGACGGCGGTGGAGGACCAGTCGGCGTGGGTGCCGGCACTTCTGACCGGCAATACCGCCGGCATGGCCCGCATCAAGCTCGATCACTTCGGCATCCGGGAGCGGTTCGCCTTCGGCGCCTTCGGCGACGAAGCCGAGGATCGCAACGCCCTCGCCCGGGTGGCGGTGGCGCGGGCGCTGGATCGCTACGGCGTCCCGCCCGAGCGCTGCATCGTGGTCGGAGACACCGAGCACGACATCGCCTGCGCGCGCGCCGCCGGAGCGAAGGTGGTGGCGGTGGCGACCGGCATGCGCGACCGGGCGATGCTCGCGTCGCACCGGCCCGACCTGCTGCTCGATGATCTCTCGGACATGGAGCCGTGTCTCGCGTTCGCGAGGTACGTCGAAGCCGGGCAGTAGCCGAACGATCCCCCGCCGCTACCGTCCCCCGCGCGCCGACTCGGCGCGCGCCGCGGCCTCCATGTGGACCAGCGCGTCATCGAGGTTCATGGCAAGCGGGGCGTCCGGGAATGCCGCCCGCAGCGCATCGACCGGCCGGTAGAGCACGCGGTGGTCGCTGCTCCTTAGCAGGGAGAGGTCGTTCAGGCTGTCGCCCATCGCCGCCACCATGAACCCCGCGCTCTTGAGCCCCGAGACGATCCGCTCCTTCTGGCCACGGATCCGGAGCTGGAAGCCCGAGATCGTGCCGCCCCCGTCCAGCTCGAAGTGGTTGGCGAACAGGCTGTGACCGCCCAGCTCCTGCACCAGCGGCTCCGAGAACTCGTGAAAGGTGTCGGAGATGATGATGACCTGGCCCATCGCGCGCAGGCGGGAGAGGAACTCGCGCGCCCCGAGGTAGGGGTGGACGCCGTGGGCGACCCGCTGGAGCTGTTGGAGGGTCACCCCGCGCGAGCGCAGGGCATCCACCCGGCGGTGCATGAGCTCTTCGAAGTCGCCGACGTCCCGGGTGGTCAGGTTGAGCTCGGGGAGCTCGAAATGCGCCCCGAGGACCGGCCAGATCTCGGGGGCCAGAACCCCTTCCAGGTCAATGGCATAGAGCATAGGCCCGACAGACTACCACAGAATTGGCTATTGCAAAGCGTGGCCTATGCCGATTATTATTCTGTCATATGGTCATCACGACGAACATTGCTCAGACCCTCGATGCCAAGGACCGAAAGATCCTGGCCCTGATCCAGCGCGACGCCAAGCTCCCGCAGGCGGAGATCGCGCGCCGGGTCGGGCTGTCGGCGGCGGCGGTGAACGAGCGGCTGAAGAAGCTCGATAACGCAGGGGTGATCCTCCGTTATGTGGCGGTGGTGGACCCGCCCGCGGTGGGGGCCACCGTGACGGCCTTCATCGAGGTGTTCATCGAACATCCGCGCTTCGAGCCCGCATTCATCGCGCGGGCGCGGGCGATGGACGAGGTCCAGGAGATCCACCACATCACCGGAGAGTTCTCGCTCCTGCTCAAGCTTCGCGTCGCCGGCATGGAGGCGCTCCAGCAACTGCTCATTCACCACCTCAACGCGATCGAAGGTGTCCGTCAGACCCGGACGGTGATCGCGCTCTCGACCTCCAAGGAAGAGAGCTTCGTCGCGACGGGCGCGGAAGGAGACACACGATGAAGGCCAAACCCGCACGTCGGCCCCGGGCCGCCGCCACCCGCGCACGCGGCCCCCGCACCACCGCCGCCAGGACCCGTGTGTCCCGCCCGGCCGCCGCCGTGCGCGCTCCGCGCGCCCCGCGTATCGGGGCCGCCCAGGTTCACGACGTCCTCGCGCGCCATCTGCTCGTGGATGGGTACGATCTCGTGCTCGACCTCGAGAAGAGCAGGGGCCGCAGGCTCAAGGATGCCCGCGGCAACCGCTGGTATCTCGATCTGTTCTCGTGCTTCGCCACGCTCCCGGTGGGGCTCAACCACCCGCGCATGAAGGACGCCGAGTTCACGGCGCGCCTGCTGCGCGCCGCGCGCACCAACCCCGCCAACTCGGACATCTACACGGTCGAGATGGCCCAGTTCGTGGACGCCTTCGGCCGTCTCGCCATGCCCGACCATCTCCCGCATCTGTTCCTGGTCGCCGGTGGATCGCTCGGCGTGGAGAACGCGCTCAAGGCCGCGTTCGACTGGAAGGTGCGGCGCAACTTCCGCAAGGGCCTGCGCGAGGAGCGGGGCCACCAGGTGCTCCACTTCCGCGAGTCGTTCCACGGCCGCTCCGGCTACACGCTCTCGCTGACCAACACCGCGGACCCGAGGAAGTACGAGTACTTCCCGCGCTTCGACTGGCCGCGCATCACCAATCCCAAGCTGCGCTTTCCGGTGGACGCCGCCGAGCTGGAGCGGGTGCGGCGCGAGGAGAACCTGGCGCTGGACGCGATCAAGAACGCGTTCGCCGAGCGCCCGGACGACATCGCCTGCATCATCCTCGAGCCCATCCAGGCCGAGGGCGGCGACAATCACTTCCGCCCCGAGTTCCTGCGCGCGCTGCGTCAGATCGCCGACGAGCAGGAAGCGCTGCTCATCTTCGACGAGGTGCAGACCGGCATGGGGCTCACCGGGCGCATGTGGGCGCATGAGCACTGGGACGTGCGGCCTGACCTGGTCGCGTTCGGCAAGAAGACACAGGTGTGCGGCGTGATGGCCGGCCCTCGACTCGACCAGGAGCCCGAGAACGTCTTCCGTCTCGGCAGCCGGATAAACTCCACCTGGGGCGGAAACCTGACCGACATGGTGCGCTGCCAGCGCTACCTCGAGATCATGGCGGAGGAGAAGCTGGTCGAGCACGCCGCGAAGGCCGGTGAGCATCTGCGCCGTGGGCTCGAGCGACTCCAGGCCGAGCGACCCGAGCTGGTGAGCAACGCGCGCGGCCGCGGCCTCATGTGCGCGATCGATCTTCCGGATG
>JBKJXJ010000410.1:0-5318 GCA_046716125.1 Candidatus Eiseniibacteriota bacterium | reverse complement strand
CTGTTACCCATGAGCCCGGTCTGGACCCCTCATCGTCGCCCATATCGCCGCATCCATGGCCCTTCCGGTTCCGATGCAAGTGGCGCAGGGACAGTCCTCTGCGACGCCCGGCCCGGTCATCAGAGTTTGTACCTCGCCGGTACATTTATCCGCGCCAGCGCGGATAGAAGGCCCTGTCATTTCAGGCTCCTCTCGATAATCCGTGCCCGGGTCGGCATCACAGCACGATCCTCGCCCACGGATTGTGGGGTAGACCGCAGCGCTGCAGGATCTTGAGTTTGAAGTACTCCGGGTCGCGGTAGCCGCGCGCCTGGAAGCGCAGCGCCACGATCTGGCTGTTGCGCGACTCGGCCAGCCCGAGCGGCAGGTCGTGCTGGTGGCCGGCGATGATCGCGTCGAGGTGCATGGCGATGCGGTTCGCCACCGAGCGGAACTCGGGGAGCCCGGCGTCGAACACGGCGACGATCCACTCGTGCAGCCGCTCGCGCAGCACGCCGAAGTACCGCCACGGATGACGCAGGATCGCGCGCAGCTGTTCCTTGAGCAGGTAGCCGCAGTAGAGCGGTCGGTTGAGCTCGACGAGCCGGCTGAGCACGAGCTTGTCGCGGTGCTCGAGGTTCTCGCGGGCCGACAACAGCAGCCACTTCTTGACCTTCAGCGTGCGTCCGAGCGCATCGCGCGGGGCGCCCGAGAACAGCCGCCGCCGCAGATCGTCGAGTGCCCGGTTGACCCATTGCACGATGTGGAAGCGGTCGAGGATGTGCACCGCGCGCGGCAGCCGCGCGACGATGATGTGCAGGTAGCCGAGATCGCTCACCACGCCGCGCAGCTTGCGCCGACCCTTCGCGCCCAGTGCGCGCAGGAACGGCAGCAGCCCTCTCCGGCCCTTGCCGTCTCCGATCCACACCACCCGTCCGGTCGCGAGGTCGGTCACGATCGTGAAGTACTGCCGTCCGCCCGTGCGTGACACCTCGTCCACGGCGATCCAGCGCAGGTCCGCCAGCGCCGCCGTGCGGTCCCCGAGCGCGAGCTCGATGGCTCGCATGTCGACCCTCGCCACCGTCTCCCAGGACAGGTTCGCCATGGTCGCCACCGTCGAGACCGGCAGTCGCGTGCACAGCGCTGCCAGCCGCTCAAAGAATCGCCGCGTCATCCGGAACCCGGGCATCGCGAACGGCAATCGCTCCACCCGCGTCCCGCCACAGCACGCTACCCGCGCCGGCTGCACCTCCAGAAACGTCTCGCAGTCCCCGATCGAACAGTCCCGCAGCCAGATCGGCCTGGGCTCCGTGAACAGCGCGCGCTCGTGCCGTCGCCCACAGTCCGAGCACTCGTGCCGACCGGTACGCCGCTCGACCCGAACCACCTTCACCCGTCCAAACCGACGAACCCGTGCATGCACGACGGCCACGACTTCAAAGCCTTGCAACCCAAGGTACGTCGCGACAAAATCAGCTCGCTCCTGGTTCATCCCTCTGCCCCCTCTCTCTCGCAAGGAAAGAAAGGGTACGGATGAACCGGAGCGCCCTACGCTGTCAAATCAGGCGTAGCGCTCCACGGAAAGTCGAGAGGAGCCAGATTTCTCACACGGCTGGTGGGTGCTCCCGCATAGCTCGGAGACGAAGCGAATGGATGATCGGACAGGGGCGCCGCGCTCGGGCGCTGGCGCCACACCCTGGTCCGGGGCGGTCTGGGCCTGCGGGCTGGCGCTAGCCCTCGCCCCAGGTGCGCCGCGTGTCGCCGACGCTCTCCCCGCGGGGAAGGCCTGGAGTGCGGTGATCGACACCCTGAAGCTCCCGGGGCATACGTACGGGATCGTGCCGATGCGCCTCGAGCCCGACACGCTAGGGCGCCCTCTAGCCTTCGTCGAGGCGCAGGGCGGGATCGGCCGCGATATGTACCTGCTGCGCTGGGAGGACTCGACCTGGCGATCGGTGACCCACCTGGGCTACGGCACCCAGGGCGTGCGCCCCGTGCCCTCACCCCCGGGCACCTTCCACCTCATCTGGGGGGGGATTGAGGAGGTGCAGGTGAACCAGACCCATCTCGTGATGAGCGAGTTCGCCGGCGACACGCTGAGCAGCCCCGACACCGTCACCACCAAATACGGCGGAAGCCTTACCTACGCCGCGGCCGCCAGCCCGGTACGGCGCTGGACCGCTGTAGGAGATTACGACGACCTGCGCCTGCTCTACTCAGACGCCGCCGCGGCCTGGATCGAAGTCCCGGTCCCCCAAGGTCGGGGCGATGACGGCGTTGCCGTCGCGGTCCTGGACGATACGACGGCGCTCGTGGCCTGGCGGGATTTTATCATCGGCCCGGGCGCAGGGATCCTGACCGGTTCAAGTTGGACGACGACCTCCGCTCCACCGATGAATGGGCATCTGGATGCCGCGCCGCGCCTGCGCCCCCGGCCGAGCGGCGGCCACTGGCTGTCGTGGGCGACGATTAACGACTACGTCGGCATCTCCACCTTCCGAGATGGGGGCTGGAGTCCGCCCGAGAGCCTGTTCTGCGCCTATCTCAGGCCAGGGGGTCATCGCGCCCAGTCGGCGGCCGAGATGAGTCGCGACGACGGGGAGTACCCGGCGGTGAGCTGGATGGCGGTCAGCAGGGTCAACAGTCTCACAAGCGTGTGCGTTTGCGTCCCCGGCGACTCGGGCTTCACCGTGGCCGAGAATCTCGCGGGCTCGGAATACGCGGGGGCACCGATCGTAGCCCGGGACCGCAACCAGGACGTCTGGGTTGTATGGGAGGCGCCTGCCAAAGGCATGGGTTGGGCCCATACCTACACGCGTGCCATCTCGAGCGCCCCGACCGTCACCCCGGTGCGGGGCAAGCGAACCGTCGCGTGGTGGCTGTCCGAGCCTGCGCCGGGTTCCTGGTGGGCGGTGCTGCGGGCTCTCGAAGGGGAACCCTTTGAAGAGGTGGGGCGCGTGCGCGCCGGACCGAGTTCCGCGATGAGTTGGGACGACCTGAGCCCGCCCGGCGGCGCGTTCCGCTACCGCATCCGGCGCGAGTGCCTGGACCAGCAGTACCAGTGGTTGAGCGACGAGGGGCAGTGGCAGGTGGGCGTGCCTCCGGGCGGATCGAACGGCCCCGAACTCGTCCTGCTCAGAACCTCATCGAATCCATCCGACGCCTCGGTGCGCTTCGAGCTGCTGAACGCAAGCGTCGGGCCGCTCGACGTGCAAGTGTACGACCTGCGCGGCCGACTGCTCCTTCGACAGCGGCCCTCCGCCTTCGGCGGAGGGAGGGACTCGATCTTGGTCGATCTGGCGTTAGCGACGACGAGGCCCACCGCGGGCCTCTATTTCCTGCGAGTCACGGATGCCTCGGGCAAGGTCTCGCCCAGCGCGAAGATCGTTTTCCTCCAATAGATCGAGCTGCTCAAGTACATGATCGAGCACCGCGGCCGCACGGTGTCACGCGAGGAGCTGCTCGAGGAGATCTGGGGAGTGAACGAGGATCTGGGGGTCACGACGCGCACCGTGGACACGCACGTCTCCAACCTGCGCTCCAAGCTGGGCGCCGGGTTCGCCCAGCCGTTCATCGTCGCCGTGCACAAGGTGGGCTACAAGTTCGTCGAGCCGGCGTAGGAGGTTTTGCGAGCGGACGAAGCGGGAGTTGAGCCCGAGCCTATCCGACCCGTTTCATCTCGGCATCGACGGGCAGCTCGATTCCGCCTTGCCCCAGGCGAACGGAGAAGAATAGGATCTCGAGCCCCTCGATGGCCGCAGTCGCCGGATTGAGTCGTGCGACGACATCGTCACCGAGCTCCTCGGAACGCTGTTCGGCGTAAGCCGGGCGCTTGGTGATGTAGAGAATGTCGGCCTCGCGGTCGTATTCGAACCTCAGCTTCGCCGCCATTCGACGACCCCTCCAGTCAGTCTGCGCGTGATGTAGGCCGTCACGACCCAGTGTCTATCGTCCGCATCGCCGCACTCCACGACGACCATGTGCCGAATCCGGCCACCCGCGCGAAGTTGCCGGGAGAACAGCCGGGCCTCGCGTCGTCTGGCGCTCCGCCTGACAAGGTCGGGAGCTGCAAGCGTCTCCGCGACTTGCGCCGGCATCAGGGGAACAAGCTCCGGATGCCGCACCGCGATGTGGCGCTCGCGCTCTCCTGTCAGCTCGACGACGCATCCCAAGTGTGGGCATGCGAATCGGCGCGTCCCGGCATCCGACCCCACACCGTGCCCCAACGGGGGCGGGCAACCTCAACTCGACACGCGGACTAAGGGGGCGAGCCCAAGTGTGCCACATCCTGTGTTGTCCGCAAGGGTGACCCGCCCTCATGAGGGCTCTCCTTGGGCAATCCCTCACTTCGCGTTGGTGACCGGCGGGCCGACGTCGCGCGTCACGGGCGGCACGGATTTCAGATAGAGGTAGATCGCGCGCAGATCGTCCTCGTCCATCCGCTGGAAGGCCTGCCAGGGCATGGGCGAGCCCGGCAGCAGGCGTCCGGCGCGGAAGCGCGCGACGAACTCGTCCTCGGTCATCGCCCCGAGCTTCCCGGTGGTCGGGTCGGACGTGATGTTGGGCGGGGCCCAGACGTGGCCCGGATCGGACGCCTCGACGAACCCGGTCGCGCCGCCGTAGCGCGGCCCGGTGAGCTCGCCGGTCGCCTCGTTCCGCTGCGTGTGGCACGCCCAGCAGAGCGAGACGGATTCGGTGAGGTAACCCCCGTTCTCGACCGTCGCACCGCGCGGGCTGATCGCGGGCGGCGTCTCCTTCGGCCCGATCGGGTTCGCGAGCACGGTCGCCTTGAGCACCTTCCCGAGCGGGGTGAACGTGTGGGCGGGCACGACGTTGTGCACCGGGGGCTGCGAGCGCAGGTAGGAGACCACTGCGACCAGGTCCTCGTCCGAGAGGCCCTGCATCTCCATGAACGGCAACAGTGCCCGGCCGTCGTGTCCCACGCCGTTCCTTAGGGCGCGGGCGATGGCTTCATCCGAGATGCGACCGATGCCGGTCTCGTCGTCGGGAGTGATGTTGCGCGTGTAGATCTTGCCCGGCGGGATGTCCCAGTGGTAGCCGCCGCTGAGCGGGACCTCTTCGCCCGCCATCATCTCGGCGGTTCGGGTGGTGTCGCCGTGACATGCGGCGCAGGGCGCCACCACACGCACCACATAGCGCCCTCGCTCCACGACGGCCGAGTCCGTGGACGCGGCGACCTTCGGGTAGGGCGCATCGAACTTCAGATTCTGCCGGGCGAAGATGAAGACCGCGAGCCCGATGACGGCAACCACGACGATTCCGACCAGCGCGAGCAGGATCTTGCGGAACACGGCTCACTCCTCCTCAGGGTTGTGGGT
>JBKJXJ010000409.1:0-6362 GCA_046716125.1 Candidatus Eiseniibacteriota bacterium | reverse complement strand
CTCCTTGCGCTCGAACAGCGTCTGGATGTGCTCGAACGCCGGCTTGAGCAGCGATTTCAGCGGCACGAACCCCTGCCGCACCCGCGCGTCGGTGATGGCGAAGATGCGCTGCTCGGCCCGGTCCAGGATGTCGCTGGTCTGATCCGAGGCCGCGAACGACTCCTCCTGGATCTCCTGCGTCGCATGGATCAGTTCGCGCAAGACCGACTTCGAGGCGACGATGTTGACGTGCTCCTCGAGATTCGCGGTCGTGGTCGCGTACTCGAGGATCTGGGCGAGCGTGGCGGCTCCGCCCACCGCCTCGAGGTCGCCGCGCTTGCGCAGCTCCTCGGTGACGGTGATCGAGTCGGCCCGCTCGCTCCGGTTGTAGAGCGCGACGATGGCATCGAAGATCTTCTGGTGCGCCGTGCGGTAGAACACCGAGGCGTCGATCATCTCGACCGCACGGCCGACCGCCTCGTTGCCGAGCAGCATCGCGGCCAGCACCGAGCGCTCGGCCTCGAGCGCCTGCGGCGGCACCGGACCCGATACGACACCTGGGCGCGAAATGGATTCCGTCATGGGTTCCCTTCATGCGGCGCTCCTGCGCCGCCCCGGGTCACGGCCCGATCAATCAGAAAGATACTCGCGCGCCAGCAGCTGCATGTCTTCCCACACCGGCCGCTTGAAGTTCGGATTCCTGAGGCACGCGGCGGGGTGGTACGTCACGATGAGCTTGGCGCCCTGGTAACGATAGACCTTGCCGCGTAGATCCCGGATCGTCCCTTCGACGCCGACCAGCAGCTCGGCCGCGAACTTCCCAAGGCAGCAGATGATGCGCGGCTGGATCGCTTCGAGCTGCCGGCGCAGATAGGGCGAGCACGTCTCGATCTCGTGCGGCAGGGGGTTGCGGTTCTCGGGCGGGCGGCACTTGAGCACATTACAGATGTACACCGTCTGGCGGTCGAGCGACATGCCCGGGATGAGCCTGGCCTCGTCCATCGCCTTGATGATCTTGTCGAGCAGTTGACCGGCGCGGCCGACGAACGGCTCGCCCAGCCGGTCTTCATCCGCCCCCGGCGCTTCGCCGACGAACACGATCCCGCCTCGCGCCGTCCCGACCCCGGGCACCGCCTTCGTTCGGGTCTTGCAGAGGCCGCATTTGGTGCACTCGCACACCTCGCCCGCGATCCCGGTCAACACGGGGAGGGCCGCCGCCGCGAGCGCCGCGCGGGCGTCGAGCCCACCCGGGTTCAACCCTTCGGCGAACCCTTCGAGGGCCGGCTCATCGAGGACGGTGGTCGTCTCCGCGCGGCGCGGCTTGGGCGCGGGCGAAGCTTCCGGCTCGCCGAACAGATCGGTCGCGCTTAAGGCCGGCGTCGCCGGCGCCGGACGAGCCGGGGAGCGCGCCGCCCGGGACGCGCCATCCGCCAGCAGATCCGCTCCGCCCCCGGCGCGCTCGCGCTCGATGTAGCGACGCACGGACCTCGCGATGTCGGCCGCCTCCTTGCGTTCGTTCGTCATCGTGACGTTCTCGCGGGTTTGCGCGCAGGCGCGCGCTTCGACTTTCCGACCGGCTTCATCGCCGCACGCAACTCGAGCGCCCGCTCCAGCACGTGCTCGGCCACCTCGCGCTTGGGGAGCACGGGCAGCGCTCGCGCCTTGCCCGGCTCGACCAGCGTCACCTTGTTGGTCTCGCCGCCGATCCCGGCACCCGGCGAGTTGAGCACCACCAGGTCCAGCCCCTTGGCGCGCAGCTTGGCGCGCGCGTTGGCCACACCGCGCGTGGTCTCGAGCGCGAAGCCGACGAACGTCTGCCCCTTCCTTCGGCGCGAGGCGATCCCGGCCAGGATATCCGGGTTGGGCAGCAGCTCGATGCTCAACGCCCCTGCGCCGCGCTTCATCTTCTGCGCCGCCGCTCGCGCCGGCCGGTAGTCGGCCACCGCCGCCGCCATCAGCACGACATCCGCCTTTCCGGCATGGGCCTGCATTGCCTTCTCCATCTCGGCCGCGGTCGCGACCGGAACGCACGTGACGCCCGAAGGCAGGTCGATGCTCGTGGCCCCGGCGACCAGCGTGACCGCCGCACCCCGATCGCGCGCCGCCTCGGCCAGCGCGAAACCCATGCGCCCGCTCGAACGGTTGGTGAGGACACGCACCGGGTCAAGCGGTTCCTCGGTGCGGCCGGCGCCGATCAGCACGCTCAGCCCCTTCATGCTCCCGCGCCGCGCCAGCGCCTGCTCGACCGCCGCGCCGATCGCCGCGATCCCCGCGAGCCGTCCCGGCCCCGAGAGCCCCGAGGCGAGCGGTCCGCTCTCCGGGCCCACGATCGTGGCACCCCGCGCACGCAGCGCGCGGACATTGGCCTGGGTCGCGGGCTGACGCCACATCTCGAGATCCATCGCCGGGCAGATGACGAGCGGCGCCGGGGTCGCCATGGCGATCGCCGTGAGCGCATCGGGCGCCTCACCATGCACGAGCCGCGCCATGAGATCCGCGGTCGCCGGCGCGATGACCACACAGTCGGCGGCCTCGGCCACGTCCACGTGCTCGACCTTCCCGCCCACCTTGCTCGCCGCGGCGGGCGGCAGATCGAACCCCGGGCGCTGGTTGCCCCACAGGTCCCGCACCACCGGGTTGCCCGAGAGTGCCTGGAACGTCAGCGGGGTCACGAACTCGACCGCCGCAGGGGTCATCGCCACGATCACCGAGGCGCCGCGCTCGGTGAGCCATCGCACCAGCTCGCACGCCTTATAGGCGGCGATGCCTCCCGAGACTCCGACCACCACGGTACGCCCGCTGAGCATGAGCCATGCCCTTTACTGCGGCGGGTACTCGTCGTAGCTGTACGGGGCCTCGCCGTGCAGCACGCGCTCCAGCGCCACCGCGGTCACCTTGCCCGGCAGCGTCTCACCGGTGCGCTTGGACCACTCGTTCAGCCGGCGCGCTTCCTTCGCGGCGACGATCGCCAGCTCGTACTTGTTGGTGCCCGGGGGTGGGAACAACGCAGCCAACTTGGTCATGTCGTGCATCCTCCTCGTTTGGACTATTCCGGCTTCATACGGCGGACCCGCGCGCACTCGGCATCCACGATCGCCACCAGCCGCGCCACCGCCTGATCCAGGTCATCGTTGACCACCAGGTAATCGTACTCACGATACTGCTTCAGCTCGCCCGGCGCGTTCTTGAGCCTGCGCTCGACCACTTCGGGCGAATCGGTCGAGCGCTGGAGCAGCCGCCTCCTGAGCGCCTCGATCGACGGCGGATAGACGAACACCGAGACCGCATCGGGACGCGCGCGCCGCACGCTCGCCCCGCCCTGCACGTCCACGTCGAGCAGCACGATCCGCCCCGCCCGCACGCCCTCGTCCACGAACCGGCCCGGCGTGGCGTAGAGCATCCCGTGCACCTCCGCCCACTCGAGGAACATGCCCGCCGAGCGGCGCCGCTCGAACTCCTCGCGCGTGACGAACTCGTACTGAACGCCGTCCTGTTCGTTCGAGCGCTGCGGCCTCGTGGTCGCCGAGATCGAGAACGTGCACGCCGGCCTTGCTGCCACCAGGCGGTCCACCAGCGTGCCCTTGCCCGCGCCCGAAGGGCCCGACAGCACCAGCAGGAATCCGTCCGGCGTGAACTTGAACGGGATCGGCGTCGCTTCCGCGCCCGTCACAGGTCCTGGGGCGGGCCCCGGGATGCTCACGATCGTGCTCCCATCACTCGACGTTCTGCACCTGCTCGCGCAGGCGCTCCAGCTCTTCCTTGATGACCACGACCGCGTGTGCGATGTCCACGTCGTTCGCCTTGGAGCCGATCGTATTGGCCTCGCGTCCCATCTCCTGCAGCAGGAAGTTGAGCTTGCGACCCGCCGGCTCCGGCCCCTCGGCCAGGTGCCGGAACTGGTCGAGATGCGCCGCCAGCCGCACACACTCCTCGGTGCAGTCGAGCCGGTCGGCCAGGAAGGCGATCTCCTGAGCGATCCGGATCGGATCCATCTCGACATCGTTGAGGAGCGCCTTGACGCGGGTCTCGAGCTTCTCCTTGGCCTCGGCCGGGCGTAGCGGCGCGCGCGTGGCGACCAGGTCGAGCTGCCCGCGGATCAGCTTCAGGCGCTGGACCAGATCCTGCGCCAGCGTGTCGCCCTCGCGCGCCTTCATCGCGTTCATGTTGTCGCACGCCTTCTCGATCACGAGCTTGAGCAGGGACCAGGTCTGCTCGTCCGAGAGTGCGGTGTGCTCCCACGTGAATACATCCGGGAGCGTCGCCAGGGTGCGCACGTCGATGCCGCTGTCCAGCTTGTAGCGCTTCTGGAGCTGCTCGAGCAGGGCCACGTAGCGGTCCGTCACCGCCTCGTTGACCTTGAGCACCTCGCCGCTGTCCCCGACCCCGCTCCAGGTGATCGAGAGGTTGAACTTCCCGCGCGAGAAGCGCTCGGCGATGAGCTGGCGGATCTGGTCTTCGAACAGCCCCACCAGCTTCGGGGCCCGGAGCGACACTTCGCAGAAGCGGTGGTTGACCGAGCGGATCTCGGCGTTCAGCCGCTGGCCGTCGCGCTCGAGGTCGGCCGAGCCATACCCGGTCATGCTGCGGATCATCCCGTACCCTCCCGTGGAATCAGGGAAAGTAGGCCAGCCGGGCGGTGTAGGTCAAACTGATGCGCCGAGTTGCGGGGATTTCAGGGGCGCGGATCCGGCATTCACTCCCCACCTCTTATGCACCGTCAGGCGTGGAGAGCCGCCGGGGATAGTGCGGGCAAGGAGGTTGGAGGGGAAACCGACCTTGAAGTCGACCCGTTCGAGCGCCGATACTGTCGCAAGCCAAGCCCTCAAGGGGGTCTTGGTACTAAGCCCCCCGGCGTTCGGCAACAACGGACTCCGGGGTCTTCTTTTTTCGATCGCCCCCGAGGTCAGGTCCGACTTTTGGAACGGGCGATCGTCTTCGTCGACGGCAGCAACTGGTATTTCGGTTGCGCGGCACTGGGACTAAGAAACCTCGGCCGCCTCGACTTCGCGAGCATCTCGCGAAAGCTCGTTCAGCACCGAACGTGGATCGCGACGCGATACTACGTCGGTGAAGCCCCGATGGCCGGGAACAGGGAACTCGCCGCCGGCCAGCAACGCTTCCTGGCGTTCCTCCGATCTTGCGACCGGCGAATCAGCGTCCACCTGGGACGGCTCGAGCGGAGGGAGAGCCGGAGTGAGGTTGCGGACGCCATCCTCCGGTACCTTGGCGGGCTGCGGACGCGAATCGAGCCCTCCGTCTACCACGACCTTGTCGCGCTGGCGAAGGCCCACTCGGTGGCGCGCGTGATGGTCGAGAAGGCCGTCGATGTCCAGATCGCCGTCGACATGGTCGTCATGGCCGAGCGGGATGATTACGACACCGCGTATCTCCTCTCCGCTGATGGAGATCTGACTCCGGCCGTCGCGGCGGTCATGGCGACGGGCAGACGCGTGTTCGTCGCGAGCCCGGCTGCCGGCGCGAGGCTTGCGGAGATGTCGACGGCGTTTCTGCGGCTCCGCCGGCAATGGTTTGTGGACGTGCACGCGCCATGAACTATCCCTCGGCCGACGGACTGTCCTTCTTCTTGAACAAGTCATCCAGTTTGGCACGGGCGTCCGAGGCGCGGTCGGGCGCCGGCGGCGCTCCCCCGCCCTTGAACATGCTCTCGAGCTTGGCGCGCGCCTGGGCTTCGCGTGAGGTGTCGCGGCTCGACGCCCGAAACCGTGCAGGATTGATGTCGAAGTATTCGCAGAAGTTCCGGCGCTCCTTATCTTCGACCAGTTCGGCCTCGGTCTCGCGGCAGGCGTTGTTGAGCGCGGGGTCGTAGTGCCGGCACTGTCGGCACGAGCGGTAATCGTGGCGGCAGCTCTCGCACGAGGATTCGCGCGGGATCGGCTCGCTCACGGTGACCGCGGCGCCGCAGAACTGGCATTGGCGAGAGGCCATGAGCGGAGCGTGCGCGTGGGTGGGGGTCGCGTCAAGCGTCGAGTGTGAGCCTTGCGAGTGCCGGCGCGTTGCCGGGGTGATGCGCATGCTCTACGGTTCGGGCGCCATGGCCCCACGTCCGACGCCCGAGGAGATCGCCGAGCGCCGCAGCGAGATCGCGCGTGCGCTGCGGCGTTATCACGGCCGGATCGTGCGTCGCGTCGAAGCCCTGCGAGGCGACTTGTCCGAGGCCGAGCGAGCCGGTGAGTTCCGCACCTGGGGCGAGACCCTGCTCTCCTACCTGCGCCAAGTGCCCGCGCGGGCCGCATCGGTCGTGCTCCCCGACCCCGCCGATGCTGCGCGCAATCTGACGATCGAGCTCGATCCCAAGGTGAGCCCGCAGGCCAACGCGGCGCGCTACTTCAAGCGAGCGGCCAAGGCCGAGCGCGGGTTGAAGC
>JBKJXJ010000408.1:0-3443 GCA_046716125.1 Candidatus Eiseniibacteriota bacterium | reverse complement strand
TACCAGATCATCACGTGGGTCACGCCTGAGGGCGGCGGCGGCCCGGACTACAAGCGGTTATAGCGATGATCGTCGAACCAGTACTCGGAGGGGCATCATCAAGCTGAGATCCTTCTGGGCCGTGGCCGCGGGGTGAGCAGAGCATGACAGGGATCCGCTCTCGAACCGTTGCCTCGGCCGCACCATGACGACGGGCGGGCCCCTCGCGGAGCCCGCCCGTCGCGTTCGGAGCGTCCGACTACTCGGCCAGGATCACCGTCGCCCGGGCCTGCTCGTTGCGCGTCTGCACGCGGGCGAAGTAGACGCCCGAGGGCATCGGACCGTGCGACGTGCTGCCGTCCCATGCGATCTCGTGCTCGCCGGCCGGACGGAACCCGTCCACCAGCGTGGTGAGCAGCCGTCCCGACACATCGAACATCTGCAACCTGACGTCCGCACCCTCGGCGAGGGCGAAGCGCAGCACCGCGCCGCCCAGCCGCGGCCGCGCCGCCAGGGCGACCGCCTCGGTCCGGTTCCCCGCCAGCGACGCCCCTTCCGGCCGCGCGGCGAACTGCGGCGCCGACGGCGGATAGCGGTTCTGCGCGCACTGCAACGCCTGATTGTCGTCGCTCGCCAGCGAGCGGCCCGCCGAGCCGAAGTACGTGGCGTACATCGTAGGCCGGTTCTGGGGCTTGTTCACGTTGGTGTGGTGGATGCCCATGCAGTGGCCGAGCTCGTGCGCGGCCACCGCCTCGGTATCGTAATTGTCTCCGTTGGTCGTCCACGTGACCGCGTTGTTGAACGACACGTCAGTCTCGGTGATGACCTGGCCGCTCGCCAGCACCAGCGCGGTGATGGCGAGGCAGCTCCCGGTGCACCCGTTACCGTTCGCCCACAGCAGCGCGTTCGTGCCGTCGGTGACGAATCCGGCGGTGGTCGTTCCGGCGAGCGTCACATTGTGGCTGGCGCCCGACACGTTGGTCCAGGATGCCGCGGCGCTCGCGAGCGCTGCGTCTTTGCCCGAACCCTGATTAGCCGTGTTGTTGCGGAACGAGATGTTGGCGTTGTTCCAGTGGACGAACCCGCCGGCGGCGTCGCAGGTGACGAGCGCGCCCGACGAGAAGCGACCGACGCCGGTGTTCTGGATCATCCGGAAGGCGAGGGCCTCGGTCGAGGCCAGGCCCACCGACAGCACGACTGCGGCCGCGAGGATCGCGCCCACCGTCTTGTGGTTCTTCATGACATCCTCCATTCCAGCTCCCGGCGCTCGGCGCCGGAGCGAGGGCTTAGCGGTCACCGGCGAACTGACGGATCTGCGCGAGCATGCCGTCCAGGGTCAGGCCTTCGCTCCCACCCGGAGGACTCTCGAGACCCCCGGCATCGGGAAGCAGCGCGTGGTTCAGCGCCTGGCTGTAGACCCGGCGTCCTGCGCCGAGATCCGCGATCTCGAAGGCGCCCTGGACGAGGTCCCGGACGGTGAGCACCGTGGTCTCGCCATGGAGGCGTTCGCGGTTCAGGAAGAGGATGTAGTCGGACCCCGGCACCAGCTCGGGCCCGCCGATGATGAGCGTCGTGATGTCGCCGACCGTCCCACCCATCAGGGTGAACGTGATGTCGCGCGCGGCGCGATCGCCCTTGAGCACCTGGGACGCCCGCACCCGCACATCGGTCATGATCATGGTGCGTCCGGCGTTCCAGTAGCTGTGGATGTCCAGCACGCGGCCGTAGACGACGGCTTCGTTCTCCGCGGTCAGCTTGTCGAGCCCCTGACGGATCAGGGTGGTGGCGCCGGCCGGGATCGCTGCAAGGACCGTCAGGACGAGGGCCAGCACGAGCCTCGCGACGTGGGGGGACAGACGCATACTCCGCCTCCTCATATGGATGAGGGACCAGAGAGCACCGGAGTCGACCCCGGACCACCGTTCAGGAAGGGTGGCTGGGTTCATCTCCGGCAGGGACAGGAACACGACGCTATCGGCGAGGGCCGTGCGGGGTAGGAAGGACGTGGCGTCACCTTCCGCCTCGCTGCCGCCCGTTGCATGGGGTTTGTTGCCGGAGGAAGCCTAGCCCCGTGGGTGACCGGACTCAAGGACGAATACCGAGCCGGGGCGAATAGGAGCCTCCGCTTGACTTCGCGGCATGCTGGACGAAAGCTGGCATCGCATTCCCGCTCACGGACACGTCCCGGGGGTTTAGCGACGATGAACCGACGCACCATCCACTTCCTGCTATCGCTTGCGCTCGCCATCTCCATCGGCTCCTGCACCGTCGGCGGCTACGTTCCGCAGGCGCCTTCCATGCCCGCGGCGCGCGCCGCGCTCCGTCCCGAGCACCGGCTCTTCTACGACGCGCTGATCGACTACGGCGACTGGGTGCTGATCGAACCGTACGGGTTCATGTACCGGCCGCGCGTGGATTTCGCGTCGTTCCATCCCTATGGCGACGGCTTCTGGGCGCCGAGCGATCCGTGGGGCTGGGTATGGATCTCGGCCGAGCCGTTCGGGTGGGCGACCTATCATTATGGCTTCTGGACCTGGGACCGCTTTCAGGGCTGGGTGTGGGGACCCGGCGTGGACTGGGGACCGGCGTGGGTGACCTGGGAGATGGCCGGCGGATTCGCGGGCTGGGCGCCGATCGGTCCGTCGGGGGGCGCCGACTACGGAGCCGGCGGACCGGGTGGTGCCTACCTGTTCGCGCCGATCGAGCGTTTGGGCGCGACCGATATCGGCGCGCACGCGATCACCCGCACCGAGCTGGGCGCGGCGGCCGCGAGTGCCCGTCCGATCGACAATGTCGTCGAGCGGGACGGCGTGCGCTACAACTTCGGCCCCGACTTCGCGCATGTCGAGCGCCTGCGCGGCGCCCCGCTCCAGAAGGTGAGGATCGAGGACGCACCCGGGCCGGCTGCCGTTCCGGCTCCCGGGCCGGGCCGGCGCAAGGAGGCTCCCGCCGAGACCCCGGCCGCGCCCCAGATCGAGGCGACGCGCGAGGCCGGGAACGCCGCGGCGAAGCAGGCCCGGGAGCTGATCCAGCGCGGTGGCGCGAGCCCGGCCCGCCTGCCGGTGGCGCGACCGGCGTGGGTCAAGCCGGCGACGGACGCGCCAGCGGAAGCGAAGCCGCTTCGTCCTCCCGCGCGCAAGGGCGCCGCGCCCGACACCACGCGCTGACGGCGATAGTGGGGCAGGCCGACGGCGAGGCGTTTGCGGCGCTAGGGCGTTGCGACACGGGCAGAGTCGAGCGATTCCACCGATCGACATCGACTTGATCTTCGGTGCACGCCGGCCGATACCCTCATCCACGGTGATCCGGGTGGACGCCGGTCTGATCACAATCCTCCTGGAACAATGTCATGGCGACTCCGGTCATGGACCGAATCGGCCTCCTCGCGATCATCCTCTACCTGGTGGCAGCCCTGTCGTTGTACTCGAATCTCTTATTCGGGCTGGGCGCACCGATGCCCTTGG
>JBKJXJ010000407.1:0-3008 GCA_046716125.1 Candidatus Eiseniibacteriota bacterium | reverse complement strand
CTGTTACCCATGAGCCCGGTCTGGACCCCTCATCGTCGCCCATATCGCCGCATCCATGGCCCTTCCGGTTCCGATGCAAGTGGCGCAGGGACAGTCCTCTGCGACGCCCGGCCCGGTCATCGGAGTTTGTACCTCGCCGGTACATTCATCCGCGCCAGCGCGGATAGACGACCCTGTCATTTCGGTGGTGACCCCGCTCGCGCTCCGGGCCGCGAAGGAAAAGCTCCTGCAGCGCAGTGCGAGGCGACCGGTTAGCCGACTGAAGGCCAGGAGTGAACAACGTGCTTGAGCTTCACAGCTACCGCGTCAGCTCGGCCAACGTCCGGTCGAACTCGGCCTCGGTGAGGCGCGTGGGCGTGTAGCGACGCACGATGCCCTTGCGGTCGATGAAGACGAACGTGGGTGTGCTCGAGGCACCGTAGCGTTCGCAGGACGCGGTGCTCATGACGATTGGGAGGTTGCCCAGCCCCTTCTGGTAGACGGCCTTCCACACGCTGTCCACCTTGGCCTTCTCGCGCGGGCGCTTCGCGACGTCGTCCTCGTAGTAGCGGGTGACCGTGATGGTCTGCAGCCCCTTGCCCGCGTAACGTGCCTGGACTCGGGCGAGCGACGCTTCCTGCACCTTGCAGTCGTGGCACCACTCGGCCCAGAGAAAGAGCAGCACGGGCTTGCCGCGCAGCGACGCCAGCGTCGGCGGCGAATCGCCGAGGAAGTCTTCGATGACCAGCTCGGGGGCCGGGGCGCCGGTCAGGGTGAGCATGTTCAGGCGCTTGTTGAGCCGCGAGCGCAATGAGACCGGGCCCTTGATCCCCGCCAGCTCGGTACGCAGGTAGGACGCCGCGGCCCGCGTGCCTTTCGTCCGCTCGAGCCGCTGGGCTTTCACTTCGATGGCTGCGCCGAGGGCGATTTCGACCGTCTGGTTCTTCTCGAGATCGGTGCCGTGGGCGAGACTGTCCGCGCACCGCCTCCGCACGTCGGCCGCATAGCGATCCGCCTTCTCGAAGTCGCCGACCAGGAGCGCGCCGCGAGCCAGCCAGGCCAGCCCCGAGAGATAGGCGCCATCCTCGCCGCTCTTGTCACGATGCACCTCGAGGACGGACTCGGCGCTCAGGAGGTCGTTGGCCGAGAGCTTGTTTCGGATGGTGGTGCTGGGTGAGGTCGGCGCCGCGGGCGCAGGTGTCGCCGCGACACCACGCGAGGTATCAGGAGCCGGCGCGGCGGCCGGCGAGCGCGATCGCGGCGACGGTCCACGTGATGATCGGATGCGACGGATGCGACGACTTCGGGGTCATGGGAAGGCTCCATCGAACGGGGTCGCTGCCGGACGCCGGGGTGCGCCGGCACACCACGGAATCAATCGATCGTCACGAACGGCTTCAGTGGGACCGGACGGACGCCCGCTTGAGCGCATCCTGCCAGTTCACCAGCATCCGCAGCTCGTGCTTCGTGGCGCCCCCACTGGGACGCACTGCCACGAACCTGCCCGCCGCGTCGACATCGAAGTCGCGAAAGCGAGCGACGTTGAAACCGCCCTCGAAAAGACTGGTTGGCGTGCCGACTCTGAAGCCCGGCCGAGTCTCGATCGGAGCGACCATCATCCTGTCGCCGAACGTGTAGTAGAGCTGCCGCCCGTCGCGCGACCAGAGCGGATTGGAACCGCCTCCGCGTGAGACCTGCCATGTCGTCCCGGTGTCCGGATAAGGCCGGATGAAGACCTCCGAGGTGCCGGTCTCGTTCGATGTGTAGGCGATCCATCGACCATCGGGCGAGATGGACGGCTCCGCCTCGGCGAACTCCGTCGCGAGGAAAGCCGCCGGAGGCGAGGAACCATCCATCACGCGGACCCAGATGTCGCTGCGTGTGCCCCGGCCGGTGAGGGTATAGGCGAGGAGATTGCCACCGGCGGACCAGGATTGCGGAGATTCCGGGACCGCACCCTTGGAGAGCTTCGTGACCTCGCGCGCACCCTCGACGGTGACGATGAACATCTGACCGTGTCTCGCCTCCTGGTAGGCGACGTGGCGGCCGTCCGGCGCCCAGATGGCATCATGGTGGTCGTCCCCCTGTGCGGCGCGGGAGAGCGTGCGGTTGGCGATGTCGAGCATCCACAGCTCGCAGCTCGTTCCGGTCTTCCGAAGGAGGACCCGGCGTCCATCGGGCGAGATGCGTGGTTGCCCCCAGGGCCCCTTCGTCTCCATCGCCGGTGTGGCCGCTCCCTTTCGATCCAGCCACACGACCTCGTACCCATCACTCGCGCCGGGGACGGGCACGTAGACGAGGTCACCCGCATCATTCACGTCGAAGCAGTTGTTGCTTTCCACGGGTTCCGTCAATGGAACGGCCGGGCCCGTGATCAGCGCCTTCACGGGATCGAACGGAGCGGCCAGGACGACCTGCGAATCGAAACCGTAGTAGACGAGATGCCCGGGGCGCACGAATCGGCTTAGAAGTGCATTCTCGACGACCGGGTGACGCGCGCCGTCCGGCCGGATGGCCACGATCTGCCACCCCGAGCCTGACCCTCCGAAGACGGTGACGAGCACGGTCCTGCCATCCGGCAGGATCTCCGGAAGCCAGGTTTCGGTCTCCCCCTTTGTGCTGTCGAGGACCGCGACGACCTCCGCCCGTCCGCCGGTCGCGGGCACGCGCGCCAGCGCCGTGCGCCCATCCGCTCCCCCCGAGCGCGGCGTGAAGTAGATGAGTCCGTCCTTGCCCCAGTCGGCGGCGTCCACACGCGGCTCGTTCAGGATCGTCTGGGCGGCGCCGCCATCGATCGGGACCTTCCTGATCGCGGAGGCGGTCATGAACCCGATCCACGCGCCATCGGGCGAGAAGAATGGCGCGGTCCCATCCTCCGTCCCCGGGATGGGGGTGATGTCGAAGGAGTTGAGATGGCGGCGATAGAGCTGGCGCGTCGCCGCGGAGCGAACGCTGAACACGACGAACCGGCCGTCGGGCGACAGCATCGGAGCGGAGGACACCGTCAGGTCGGCCGAACCGATGGTGTA
>JBKJXJ010000406.1:0-5706 GCA_046716125.1 Candidatus Eiseniibacteriota bacterium | reverse complement strand
GCGACCCGCGTGTGGAGCGCTCCGCGATCGGCCTCGGAGCACACCGCGATGCTGCGGATGCCCATCACGCGCAGCGTGCGGGCGATGCGGCAGGCGATCTCGCCGCGATTGGCGATCAGGACCCGTTCGAACATGGGTCGCGGAGGTGCGGGGCCGATCAACGGCGGGCAGCGGGTGGAGTCACGCCTTCTCCACCCACTTGGGTTTCCGCTTCTCGAAGAACGCGCCCAGCCCTTCCTTCGCCTCGTCGCCGGCGCGCACCTCGGCGAGTACGCGCGGGAGCGCCGAGCGGTACTCCTCCCACCCCGAATCGGCCCACAGCTCGAGCAGCGTCTTGATGCGGCCCTGCGCCCGCGGCGCGCCGGCGAGCAGCGCCTCGACGCGCTCGTCGACCTTCGCGTCGAGCCCGTCCGCGGTGGTCACGTGGTGCACCAGGCCGTAGCGCAGCGCGGTCACGGCATCCACGCGCTCGCCCGTGAGCATCAGCTCGCGTGCCGCGCGATCCCCGAGACGCCGGATGACGTAGGGGCTGATGAGCGCCGGCAATATGCCGAGCCGCACCTCGCTCAAGGCGAACCGCGCGTCGTCGGAGGTCACGGCGATGTCGCACGCGCAGGTGAGCCCGACGCCGCCCCCCAGCACGTGGCCGTGCAGTCGCGCGATGACCGGCTTGGGCAACTCGGCCAGCGCCGAGAACAGGCCGCCCAGCCGCTCGGCCTCGGCCAGGTTCTGTTCCAGGGTGGCGTGGGCCGACGACTTCATCAATCCGATGTCGGCCCCGGCGCAGAACGAAGGCCCGCGCCCGCCGAGGATCACCACGCGTACCGTGGCATCGAGCGCCAGCGCGTGGAGCGTGCTCGTGAGCTCGGCGACCAACTCGGCCGCGAGCGCGTTGTGTTGCTCGGGGCGGTTGAGCCAAAGGCGCGCGATCGCTCCATCATGGACCACTTCAATCGTCGGCATGCGGGTTCAGTCTCCTCTCGTCATGTTCGGGTCCCGGCCGCCCGCCGTGCCCGCGCCGCGGCGCAGGCGCGCACGAACGCCACGATCAGCGGATGATCGCGATTCTCGAGTGCGGCGCGCTCGGGCTGGAACGCGGTGCCGAAGAAGAACGGATGTCCCGCCAGCTCGAACGCGCGCGGCTCGCCGGCCTCATCCTCCCCGACGATGCGCAGCGGGCCATCGTCGAACACCGCGCGATAGCCCGGGTCCAGGCCGAAGCGGCAGTGGTAGCCCTCCTCGAGCTCGAACGCGCCGCAGATCGAGGCGAGCCGGGAGTCGCGCGCGAGAAGGATGCGTCCCTTCACATCGAGCAGGTCGCACGAGAGCCGTCCGATCAGCGCGAGCTGCGCGCCGGGATGCTCCTCGCCGTGCCGGGCGTCCACGAGGCCGAGGACGTTGCGCGCGTACTCGAGCAGCGCGTGCTGATAGCCGCCGCAGGTGCCGAGGAACGGGAGCCCGGTCTCGCGCGCGTGCCCGATGGCCGCGATCGCGGCCTCGCCGTTCGCGTAGGGCGATGCCGGCACGGCCCAGAACCCGTCGCACGCCGACGCGAGCGAAGGGTCCCGCCCCAGCGCGACCGTATCGAGCCACCGCGCCTCGAGCACGTCGCCGGTAAGCGCCGACGCCCGAGCCAGCGCCAGCGGGATCGCGCGATGCGCGGTCACCGCCTCATCGTGATCGCCGATCAGGCCGATGCGCAGGGGCTCAGGTCCGGGCTCCTTACCCACCCCTACATCCGGAACACGCCGAACCGCATCTCCGGGATCGGCGCGTTAAGGGTGGCCGCGAACGCGAGTCCGAGCGCGTCGCGGGTGGTCGCGGGATCCAGGATGCCGTCATCCCACAACCGCGCGGTCGAATAGTAGGGGCTCCCTTCCTCTTCATACTTGTCGAGGATCGGCTGCTTGAACTTTTTGGTCTCGGCGTCGCTCATCTTCTTGCCGGCCGCATCCTTCACCTGCGCCAGGACCGAGGCGGCCTGTTCGCCGCCCATGACGCTGATCCGGCTGTTGGGCCACATGAAGAGCATGCGGGGCTGATAGGCGCGGCCGCACATGCCGTAGTTCCCGGCTCCGAAGCTGCCGCCGATGATGAGCGTGATCTTGGGAACCGGGGCGTTGGCGACCGCGTGCACCATCTTGGCGCCGTCCTTGGCGATCCCGCCGTGTTCGTACTGGCGGCCGACCATGAACCCGCTGATATTCTGTAAGAATAGGAGCGGCACCTGGCGTTGTGCGGCCAGCTCGATGAAGTGCGTCGCCTTGAGGGCGGTCTCGCTGAACAGTACACCCTGGTTGGCGAGGATGCCGACCGGCATGCCATGAAGATGCGCGAAGCCGGTGACGAGCGTCGTGCCGTACCGCGACTTGAACTCGTGGAAGCGTGAGCCGTCCACCAACCGCGCGATCAGCTCGCGAACGTCGTACGGCGTGCGCAGATCACGCGGCAGGAGCCCGTAGATCTCCTCCGGGTCGTAGCGGGGCGGCTCGGGATCCAACAGCTCGACGTTCGCGCGCGCCCCGGCGACCCCTGCTCCAATGTGGGCGACGATGTCGCGCGCCATCGCCAGCGCGTGCGCGTCGTCGTCGGCGAGATGGTCGGCCACGCCTGAGATGCGGGTGTGGACGTCTCCGCCGCCCAGCTCTTCGGCGGTCACCTCCTCGCCGGTCGCCGCCTTCACCAGCGGCGGGCCGGCGAGGAAGATCGTGCCCTGGTTCTTGACGATCACCGCCTCGTCGCTCATCGCCGGCACGTAGGCGCCGCCCGCGGTGCACGAGCCCATCACCACCGCGACCTGCGGCAGCCCCAGCGCCGACATGCGCGCCTGGTTGTAGAAGATGCGCCCGAAGTGATCGCGGTCGGGGAACACCTCGGCCTGCAGCGGCAGGAACGCGCCCCCTGAGTCCACCAGGTAGATGCACGGCAGGCGGTTCTCGAGCGCCACCTCCTGTGCCCGGATGTGCTTCTTGACCGTCATCGGGAAGTAGGTGCCGCCCTTCACGGTCGCATCGTTGGCGACCACCATGACGTGCCGCCCGCGCACCGAGCCGATGCCGGTGACCAGGCCCGCGCACGGGGCCTCCCCTTCATAGAGCTCGTGGGCCGCGAGCGCTCCCAGCTCGAGGAAGGCCGTGCCGGGGTCGAGCAGCATCTCGACCCGCTCGCGCACGAACAGCTTGCCGCGCGCTTTGTGGCGGCTCATCTGCGCCTTGCCGCCCCCGAGCTTCACCGTCTCGAGATGACCCTTGAGTGCCAAGGCCAGCTCGCGATGGTGCGCGGCATTGGCCTTGAACTCGTCGCTCTGGGTGTCGAGGTTGGATTCGAGCAGTTCCATGGGAGGCTGGGGCCGGCCCTCTGTGTCACGGGGGAGTGCTGGTGCGGACGTGGATGGTCGGGAAGGTATATCAGAGGTGGGCGGCGGGCACCTACCGCGCGCGGCATGGGTATGGGAGCCGCCGACGGCGGGCGCGGTGGCCCGGCGCCCGCCGCTGGTCTCTGCCGCGATCGATCCGCTACGACGCCGAACGCAACCGGATGTCCCCGTTGACCGTGGTCATGCTGAGATTTGGCCCGCCGCGCCCGATGGTGCCGCTGATGCTGCGGCGGCTGAACTTGCCACGCACGGTGAGCGGAAAGTCGGTCGAGATGTCGCCGTTCACCGTCGAGGCGTGCAGCTCGGCGCCGCTCCCGGCGGGGACGGTCAGCGTGATGCCGCCGTTGACGGTCTCGAACTCGAGCGCATCGGTCGAGGCGGTGCCCATCTCGGCGTCGATCGAGCCATTCACCGTGGTGGCGCGGGCCACCCCGCGCGTGGTGAGGCCGATCGAGCCGTTCACCGTGTAGGCCTCGACGTCGGCCTTGAGGCCGCGCGCCTCGATGTTCCCGTTCACCGTGCGGCCGATGAACCGCACGCCGGCCGGCACCCGCACCGTGTACTCGACCTGGACGTCGTTGTTCCTCGTGTTCATCCGCCCCTTCTCGCCCGGACCGCACTCGTTGGGCCGGTCCCCACGCGGCGTCGGATAGACGGCGCAGATCGTGACGCCGCCCGCGTGTTCGATGACCTCGATCGTGACCTCGTCGGGGTCGCTCTTGCGACCGCTCTTGCGTGCCACGACCTCGACCTGGGCGCCGGTCGACGGTTCGGCGGAGATGCCGCCGTTCACGCCCTTGATCTCGATGCTCTTACCCGGCGCGACGCGACCGCTCCACTTGAAGTCTTCGGCGGTGCGCTTGGCGCGCTTGTCGGTCGCGTGATCGTCGTGCGACCAGGCCGCGGTCGGCCCCGCCACCACCGCCGTCGCCAGCGCCGCCGCCAGGATCCACCGCGACGCCGTCACCCGGGTCCTGCCCACCGTCGTCAACGTTCCGTTCATGGCTCGCTCTCCTCGTGTCCCGAGTTCTTGTGCTTGTCCTTCACGGTCTCCTTGCTCTTCTTGTACTCGTACCGGTACGCCTTTGCGCCCTTGGCGCCGGTGCTGCCGGGGCGGCGCAGATGGATGCTCCCCTGGAATGATTCCAGCTCGATGCGGGCGCCGCCGTTCCCGAGTGTGAAGTTGAACCGCTTGCCATGGCGGGTCTCGCTGAGCTGGATCTTGAAGTCCGAGGAGAAGTCGCCGCTGAAGGTCGCCACCGAGATCGTGGCATTGGTCTTCTCCGGAATCGCCACGCCGACATCACCGTTGTGGGTGCTGAACCGATAGGAACCGCCCTCCAGGATGACACCCGCATAGCTGACCGTGCCGTTGATCGTGCTCGCGTCGACCTCTTTTGAATCGATCGACTCGAGGACGATCTCGCCGTTGACGCTGCTGGCGGCCACCGGTCCGGTCGTCTTCTCGATGTGGACGGCGCCGTTCACGGAGCTGCACGTGACCCGACCGCTCGCCCCGCGGATGTGCACCTCGCCCTCGACCGAACTGGCCGACACGGACCTGGTCCCGCCGGTGACCGAGACCTCCCCCTGGACGCTCTCGATCTTCACCTCGCCCTCCGAGTTCTCCACCGAGACGTCCGTGCTCACACCCGACAGATCGAGCGCCATCGCCTTGGGCACGGTGATCTTGTAGTCCACCGTGCTCGGGAGGCCGCGCGAGTGCCGGGCCTCGACCCCGAGGGCGGACCCGGAGTTCTCGATCCGGATCTGGACCCGCGACGAGTGCTCGGCCACGATGCGCACCGCGTTCTTCGACCAGGTGGATACGGCGATCGAGCCTCCGAAGTTGCCGAGCTCGAGCCGGGTGCCCGCCTTGACCGCGACGGTGGTGTCGGTGTGGGTCGCCATCACGGCCAGCGTCAATGCCGCCAGGGTGCCGATCATGAAGTCCTCGTCCCTCCCATCAGCCTTGTGCGGTGGCGAGCATCGTCGCCGAGCGCAACAGATCGATCTTACGTTTCATGGTGGCCGCCAGGTGCGAGCGCAGCCAGGTGTTGCCGGGGTCCGCCGCGACCGCGCGGCGGGAGTCCTCGATTGCGCGGTCGATGATGTGCAGATTCTGCTCGACCACCTGGAGCGTGCGCGGGTCGAGCCGGCCGCGGCCCTCCTCCAGCGTGCGTTCCAGATCGGCGACCGCGGCGTCGTAGCGGGGATTGGCCCCGTCCGTGGACGCCGCCGAAGCGGCGACCCCGGCGCCGGCCGGGGTGCGTGGCGCGGCGACCGGCGCCCCCGCGCCGGGTGCATCGATTCGCTGGGCGGATCGCCGG
>JBKJXJ010000405.1:0-3181 GCA_046716125.1 Candidatus Eiseniibacteriota bacterium | reverse complement strand
CGCGCAGGGAGTCGAGAAGGCCCTTCCGATACTCGGTCAACTCGTCCAGGAACAGCACGCCATGATGGGCCAGGGAGAGCTCGCCCGGGCGCGGTGGGCTGCCGCCGCCGATCAGTCCGGCCTGAGTCACGGAGTGGTGGGGCGCCCGGAACGGACGCTGCACCATGAGCCCGAGGCCGGGCGGGCGGGTGCCCGCGGCGGAGTGGAGCCGGGTCACGGTGAGTGCCTCGGCGGAGGTGAGCGTGGGGAGGACGCCGGGGAGTCTCTGGGCCAGCATGGATTTCCCCGCGCCGGGCGGGCCGACCATCAGGAGGTGATGCCCGCCCGCGGCCGCTATCTCGAGCGCCCGGCGCGCCACGGCCTGGCCACGCACATCGGCGAGATCGGTCTCCTGATCGGGGTCGGCGTCGGGCGGAGCCGCGGGCTGGCGCGGCAGGTCGCCGCCGCGCAGCCACGCCGCGGCGTCGTTCAACGTCGCGATCGGCAGGACGCCGAGTTCCTCGACCAGCGCTGCCTCGGGCGCCGAGGACGCGGCGCACAGGAGATGCGTGGCGCCGGCGCGCCAGGCGGCCTCGGCCAGCCCCAGCGTGCCGCGGACATCACGCACCCGGCCGTCGAGCGACAACTCGCCGATCGCCGCCGCTCGCGCCAGACGCTCGGGCGGCACCTGCGATGTGGCGGCGAGCACGCCAAGCGCAACGGCCAGGTCGCACGAGGCGCCCTCCTTGCGGCGGGCGGCGGGGGCGAGGTTGACCGTGACCTTGCGGTCGGGAGGGAGGAACCCGGCGTTCCTGAGCGCCGGCCACACGCGCTCGCGCACCTCGCGGGCCGATGGATCGGCGAGTCCCACCAGTACGAACCCGGGCAGGCCGGGTCCGACGTCCACTTCGCACTCGACCGGGAAGGCCTCGAGCCCCCACAGGGCGGCGCTCCGCACGTGCGCGAGCATCACGACTCCTCGCGGGGGCGAAGTGGCGGGGGCGTGGCGATGTGGCGTGAAACGCGATCGGCTCCCGGGACGAGGAGCGCCGGGAGCCGTCGAGCGGGACAATGGGGGATTCAGGTCAGGGAATCAAGTGTCCGGGGCGGGCCGCGGGCCTGCCCTGATGCCGCCTACGCTCGTCCCATCCATCTCAGGTACTCGCGGTCCCATGCCGCGGGGATGCTCTCGCGTGGCGAGTAGGGGCCGGGGACGTAACGGCGCGAGTCGACGCCGAGCTGGCACTGCTCGACGATATCCCAGTCCTGCCGGTTGGTGATGTCCCAGAACTCGATCGCGTCGCGGATGTTGTTTGCGGGGGCCGCGAGCGTCCTGGGGTGGAAGAGCCATTCCGATTCGACTCGCGTGCGATCAGGGGCGATCGGGTGCACCAGGTAGTAGTTCACGTAGTCGGGGTGGAGGCTCAACATCAGATTCGGCAGGAGCGTGTAGTAGAACGCGCGCCGCCGGTCCTCCTCGGGCATCCCAGCGCTCACCAGATGCCCGCAGGCGCGTCCGCTCATGGTGGCGCTCTCGTTGGGAGCCCGAATCTCCATGTAGCCGCCGAGGAACGCTCCCTCGGTCAGGTCGTTGGCGCCACTCTGGTACGGGAGCACCGTGGCCAGCATGGGATGGATGGTCGGGCAGTGGAGGCATTCGGAGTAGTTCTGGAACACCAGCTTCCAGTTGGCTCGCACGTCGTAGACCACCTGGTGCCCGACCTGAAGCTGCGGCAGGCCGTAGCGCGACAATCGGCCGTGCATCGGCGCCCACGCCGTTTCGAACGGACCCGGGTCATGCGCCAGGTTCACGAACAGGAAGCCCTCCCATTCCGCCAGCGCCGCGGGGTGCAGCCCGTACTCGCTCCGGTCGAAGCCCTCCACGTCCTGCATATGGGGAGCGCCCACGAGGCGACCGTCCGTGCCATAGGTCCAGGCGTGATAGGCGCACTGGATGGTCTCTCCGAAGCGACCGGTCGGCTCGCGGCAGATGCGGGTGCCGCGGTGGCGGCAGATGTTGAAGAAGGCGTGCGCCACGCCCTGCGAGTCGCGTACGACGAGGATCGATTCGCCGGAGACGTCGCACAGGAAGTAGTCCCCCGGCCGCGCGATCCGCGCCGCGCGGCCGACGCAGTTCCAGCTCACGGCGAAGATGCGCTCGCGCTCCTCGTCAAGGAGCGCCGCCGAGGTGTAGTACTCGCCGGGCAACGTGCGCGCGCCCTGCTGGTAGCTGACGGTGGTGGGCTGGAAATCGGTCATGTACCTCGCTTCCTTCGCTCGGCCAGCAGCCGCCGGGCCGCGAGCCATCCCGGGCCGCCCAGGACGCCCGGCCCCGGGTGCGTCCCGGCGCCGCCCAGGTAGAGGCCCGCGATCGGCGTGCTGTGACGGCCCCAGCCCGGAACCGGCCGCATGAACAATATCTGGTCGAGCCCCAGCTCGCCATGGGAGGGTGCGCCTTCGCGAAGCCCGAACTGCTGCTCGAGATCCCGCGGGGACCACGTGATCCGATGCTCGACGGTGGAGGCGAAGCCGGGGATCACCCGTTCGATCGCCGCAGTGACCGTGTCGGCCAGAGCCTCGCGGCGGGCCGCGTCCCAGGAGGTTCCCCCTCGAATTCGGTAGGGTGCGTACTGGACGCGTGCGGCGAGCACGTGCCTGCCCTCCGGCGCGAGCTCCGGGTGACGCACCGTGGGCACGGTCACCTCGACGTGCGGGGCCACGGGAACCTCCCCGTACTTGGCGGCGTCGGCCGTCCGCTCGAGCGCCTCGAGACTGCCGGTGAGCGAGACTAAGCCGGCGAGCGCCTCGCGGGGGAGACCGGGCACGTCCGGGAGGCCGCCGAGCGCATAGAGGACGACCGACGTACAGCCGCGATGGCGGATGTTGCGCACCGCATGCATGAACTCCGGATCGAGCCATGCCGCATCCACCAGCTCGAGCAGCGTGTGGGTGGGATCGGCGGTGGACAGGATCGAGGTCGCGTCGATCGCCTCGCCGCCCTCGAGCACGACTCCCGTGGTGCGGTCGTTCTCCACCCGGACGCGCGTCACCCGCGTCCCGGTACGGATCGTGACCCCCGACCGGCGCGCGGCATCTTCTGCCATCCCGGTGAATGCCATGGGTCCCGCCCGCCACCCGCCGAGGCGGCGGGCCGAGCCGCTCGCCGCGCCCACCAGGTGATGGAGCAGCACGAACCCCGTAC
>JBKJXJ010000404.1:0-10792 GCA_046716125.1 Candidatus Eiseniibacteriota bacterium | reverse complement strand
GAGCTCGCCGTCGCGATGGCGGCTGACGAGCACCGCGATGGACCGTCGCCGATGGGTATAGACGAGCGGCAGGATCCGCGCGTGCCAGAAGGCGAAGATACACCGCTCGCCCTTGTCAATGCGGGCCTCGCGCTCGTGCACGCGCACGCGGGTGAACCGCCATGTCGCGCCGAGCGCCAGCAGGACCCCCGCGGCGGCCTCGGCGGCGAGCGGCATCCACCAGGGGTAGCGGGCCCCGCTCATGCCGCGAGCGCCCAGAGCAGCTCCGCCGTCCGCCGGGACGCGCCCGGGCCGCCAAGACGCTCGCGCACCACGGCCAGCGCCCTTCGGCTCGAGGCATTGGCGACCGGATCGTCGAGCCAGGGCGCGAGGGTGGCGGCCAGCCGCGCCGGGGTGAGCGCGTCCTGGATCAGCTCGGGCGCCACCTCGGCGCCGGCGAGGATGTTCGGAAGTCCGATCCGCGGCAGCCGCACGACGCGCCGGGCGATCGCGTAGTTGAGCCAACCGGTCCGGTACACGATCACGAGCGGCGTGCCGAACAGGGCGGTCTCGAGCGTCGCGGTGCCCGAGGCGACGGCGCAGGCGGTGGCGAACGCCTGCGTGGCGTGCACGCGGCCGCGCACCAGGCGCACCCCGCCCAGATCGGCCGGCTTCAATCCGCGCGGTTCGAGGCCGGGCGCCAGCGGCAGCACGGCGAGCAGGTCCGGCCGCGTGCGCGTGAGCTCGCGGGCCGCCGCCAGCATCGGCTCGAGGTGGCGATCGAGCTCCTGCGACCGGCTCCCGGGCAGGAGTCCCAGGATGCGCTGGCCCGGCGTCGCGCCCAGCTCGGCGCGGAAGATGGTCTCATCCACCTCGGGCGCCAGGCCGTCCATGAGCGGGTGACCGACGAACGTCGTCTCGACCCCCGCGGACCGGAACAGCGGCTCCTCGAACGGGAACACGACCGCGAGCCGGTCCACCCATCGGGCCATCGCCTGCGCCCGCTCGGGATGCCACGCCCAGACCTGGGGGGCGATGTAGTAGAACACGCGGGCGCCCCGGCGCTTGAGCTGCGGACCCAGGCGCAGATTGAGGCCCGGATAGTCCACGAGCACGACCGCGTGCGGCGAGAACTCGGTGAGGGCGCGCAGCAGCCGGGAGCGCGCGTTCAGGATCGCCGGGAGACGCGCCGGGATCTCGGCGAAGCCGAGCACGGCCAGATCCTCCATCGCCGCGATCGGCTCGACGCCGGCCGCGCGCAGGGCAGGCCCCGCGACACCGGCCACCCGGCACGGGCCCAGGGCGCGCAGCGCTTCCACCAGCCGGGCGGCGTGGAGGTCTCCCGACGCCTCGCCCGCCACCACCAGGAACCGGCGTTCTATCCCGCCGCCCACTGCAGCGCCCGCCGGCTCATGGCCGAGCGGACCTCCTCGGCCACCCGCAATGCCTCGCGCCCGTCGCTCGCGCTGGCCGCACCCTCACCACGTCCCGAGAGCGAACGGACGAACGCGGCCAGCTCGAGCTGGAGCGGCTCGCCCTCGCTGATCGCGAGCGCCTCGCGGCGGATCGGCGGGACGCTGGCCGGATCCAGCCGGAGCAGATCCCCGGAGCGCGCAAACAGGTCGATCGAGAGATAGGCGTCGGCCTGGAAGAAGCGGATGCGCCGCAGCCTCTCCTGCGAGACGCGGCTCGCGGTGAGGTTGGCGACGCAGCCGTCCTCGAACTCGAGCCGGGCGTTGGCGATGTCCACGGTGCTCGAGAGCACCGCCACGCCGACCGCGGAGACGCTCACCGGCAGCCGGCCGGTCAGGCAGAGGACCGCGTCGATGTCGTGGATCATCAGGTCGAGCACGACGTCGATGTCGAGCGAGCGCGGCTGGAAAGCGGCCAGGCGGTGCGCCTCGATGAACTTGAGACGCCGCACCAGGGGTCTTGCGGCGCTCAGCGCCGGATTGAACCGCTCGACCTGGCCGACCTGGAGCACGCGCCCGGCGCGGCGGGCGGCCTGGATCATCGCGTCGGCCTCGGCGACCGTGGCCGCCATCGGCTTCTCTACGAGAACGTGGCAGCCGGCCGCCAGCGCCTGCTCGGCCGCCGCGCGATGGTCCACGGTGGGGACCGCGATGGAGACCGCGTCGCACCGTGACAGCAGGGCTTCGGGCCGCTCGAACGCCTGGCCGCCGTGCTGGGCCGCGACCGCCGCCCCGCGCGCGGCATCGCGATCGTGGATGCCGACCAACTCGACCTCGGGCAGTCCCTGGTAGATCCGGGCGTGCTTCTCCCCCCAGGCCCCGGCGCCCCACACTCCGACCCTGAGACGGGACACTAGCGGGTGAGCCCGCGCGCCGAGGTCTCGGCGAAACGCGCCAGCACCTCGACCTCGTGGATCGCGGGGAAGCGCTCACGCATGCGGGCGACCGCGTCCACCACCGTGATCCCCTCGCGGAACAGCAGCCGGTACGCGGCGCCCAGCGCCTCGCGCGTCTCGGCCGAGAACCCGCGGCGCTCGAGCCCGACGCGGTTGAGCCCGGTGCAGCGCGGCGGGGACCCCGCGGCCATCATGAACGGCGCGATGTCCTGGACCACACGCGAGCCGCCGCCCGCGATGCTGTGCCGGCCGATCCGCACGAACTGATGGACCAGCGTGCCGCCGCCCACGATCGCGTGTTCCTCGACCGTGACGTAGCCCGCGAACTGGACCGCGTTGGCGATCATGACGTGATCGCCGAGCTGGCAGTTGTGGGCCACGTGCGAATAGGCCATCAGCAGGCAGTGGCTGCCGATGCGCGTCGTCGCCCCCGGCTCGGTGGCCAGGTTGGCCGTCACGTACTCCCGCAGCTCGGTGTCATCGCCGATCTCCAGATAGGAGGTGCCGCCCGCGTACTTGAGATCCTGCGGGGGACTGCCGGCCACCGCGCCGTGGTGGAGCCGGCAGCGCTTGCCGATCGTCGTCCAGCCGGTGACCAGGGCGTGGCTGCCGATCGACGTGCCGTCGCCGATCCGCACGTTCGGCCCGATCACGGCGCCCGGCCCGATCGTGACGCCGGTCCCGAGCTGGGCGCCGTCCTCGACGAACGCGGCGGGATGGATGTCGGTCATCATGGGGTACTCATGATGGCCGCTTGTCCACGACCGTGGCGAGCAGCTCCGCCTCCGCCACGAGCTGATCGTCCACGAAGGCCTCGCCTTTCATTTTGGAGACCGTTCCCTTGAGCTTGAGGAGCGTGAGCTTGAACCGCAACTGGTCGCCCGGAGTGACCGGGCGCCGGAAGCGCGCGCCGTCGATCCCCATGAAGTACACCAGCTTGTCGGTCGGGTCATCCACCGAGTTGAGCAACAGCAGGCCGCCCACTTGCGCCATCGCTTCGATGATCAGCACCGCCGGCATGATGGGATGACCCGGGAAGTGGCCCTGGAAGAACGGCTCGCTCACCGTGACGTTCTTGATGCCCTCGATCGACTCCCCTTCCTCGATGCGCGTGATCCGGTCGACCAGCAGGAAGGGATAGCGGTGCGGCAGGATATCCATGATCGCGGTCGTGTCCCACTCGTCGGCGGACGCCCCCGCGCGCCGGCCCGGGAGCGGCAGCGTCTCTTTGAGCCGCTTGACGAAGGCGACGTGGCTCTCGTGCCCGGAGCGCACGGCGCTCACGTGACCCAGGAGCGGGCGGCCGAGCAGGAACAGGTCGCCGAGCAGATCCAGCACCTTGTGGCGCACGAACTCGTCGGGGTAGCGCAGCGGCTCCGGGTTGAGGATCTTCTTCTCGCCCACCACCACGGCGCTCTCGATCCGCCCGCCCTTGATCCAACCCGCCTTGCGCAGCCCCTCGAGATCCCGCTCGAGCACGAACGTCCGGGCGGGCGCGATCTCCTCCATGAAGCTGGTCTCGTTGATGTCGACCGAGTGGGTCTGGCGCCCGACCAGCGGATGGTCGTAGTCGATCGTGAACGTGATGCGCAGGCCGTCGTAGGGCACGGCACTCAACGCGATGCCGTCCGCGCTCCAGCTCACCGCCTTGGTCACCTTGATGTGTCGTTTCGGCTTCTCCTGCTCGACGATGCCGGCCTCGTGCAGCAGGCGCGCGATCGGGGCGGCGCTCCCGTCGGCCGGCTCCGGCGCCTCCATCGTCGTCACCTCGATCTCGAGGTTGTCGATCCCCAGCCCCGCGACCGCCGCCAGGATGTGCTCCATGGTGTGGATCTGGACGCCGTCCTGGCGCAGGATGGTCCTTCGCCCCGCACCCGGCTCGAAGTGCGCGTTCTCGGGGCGCACCAGCACCTCGGGGCGGTTCTTCAGGTCGCCGCGGATGAACCGGACGCCACGGTCGGCGGCGGCCGGCCGGAAGGTGATCGTGCCGGGCTCGCCGGTGTGCAGTCCCACCCCGTCGAAGCTCACCGGTTTGGCGATGGTGCGCTGCATGCGGCGCTTCAACGCACGCCCTCCCGCTCCCGCTGCTTCTCCAGTTGCGCCACCCGCTCCTCGAGATCCTTGGAGCGCTGGAACAGATCCGGCAGCCGGTGGACCAGCGCCTGGAGCCGCTTCCACAGCGTGTGCTGGGTGGCGGGGTAGCCGGTCACCACCGTCTCGGCCGGCACCGACTTGGTCACGCCGCTCTGCGCGCCGACCATCGCGCCCTTGCCGATGCGGATGTGGCCGACCAGCCCCGCCTGACCGCCGATCGTCACGTGATCCTCGAGCTCGGTGCTGCCCGAGATGCCGACCTGGGCGACGATGATGCAATGGCGGCCGACGACGACGTTGTGCCCGATCTGAACCAGGTTGTCGATCTTGGAGCCGTCGCCGATCCTCGTGCTGTGCGTCGTCGCGCGGTCGATCGTCGTGTTGGCGCCGATCTCGACATCGTCGCCGATGACGACGTTCCCGACCTGCGGGACCTTGTGGTAACGGCCGGCGTCGAACGCGAACCCGAACCCGTCGCTGCCGATGACCACTCCGGGGTGCACGATGCAGCGGGCGCCGATGGTGCAGTCCTCGCGCATCACGACCCGCGGGTAGAACGTGGTGTCCTCACCCACCACCGTTCCGTGGCCGACGTAGCAGCCACCCATGAGAACGACCCGGTCACCGAGCCGGGCGCCGGCTTCGACGACGCACTGCGCGCCGACCGAGACATCCCGGCCCAGCGCCGCGTCGTCCGCGACCACGGCGGTCGGGTGGATGCCCGGCACCGGGCGGTGGCGGTCGGGGCGGAAGATCGCCACCGCCCGCTGGAACGCCAGGTAGGGATTGTCCACGACCAGAAGCGGCAGGTCGGCCTCGCGCTTCTCGCGCGCGCAGATGACCGCCGACGCGCGGGTCTCGGCGAGATGTGAATCGTAGCGGCTGTTGGCGAGGAAGGTGAGGTCGCCCGGCATCGCTTCGCGGATGCCCGCCACCCCGCGGATGACGGTCGAGCCGTCCCCGATCACCTCACCGCCCAGTTCGGCGGCCAGCTCCGCCAGCGTGCGCGTCGCCATGCCCGCCCCCTATTTGTTGGACCCGGACGTCGACCGCTCGTTGAGCTGGCGGACCACTTCCGAGGTCAGATCGAGTGTCTTGTCGGCGTAGATGAGGAACCCGCTGGACGAATCGAACACCAGGTCGAGCGCCTTCTCACCGGCGATCTTCTCGACCACGGCGCGGATCTGGTTCACGACCTCCTGGGTCGTCCGCTCGTTCTCCTGCGCGGCCCGGCCGCCCGGGCCCCAGATGCCCTGCACGAAGCGCTCGTGATCGGCGATCGCCTTCTGGAGCGCCTCCTCCTTCTCCTGGCGCTTGAGCGCCGAGAGGATCGGCGACATGTCCCGCACTTCGTCGCGCATCTGCTTGACGAGCCGCTCCTTCTCGGCGGCTTCGTCCCGCCAGCCCTGGGCCTGGCGGTCGAAACGCGCCTGCGCCTCCTGGGCATCCTTGTATTCCTGGAAGATACGGGCGGAATCGATGTATCCGACCTTGAGATCCGCGGCGGAGGCATCCCCCGCGACCGCGAGCCCAATCAGCAGCCCGAACCGCAGCAGAGTGCGGTCAAGCGTGCGCCGCGGCCGGGGACGATCGCCGTTCATGCCACCTCGTCAGAAAGAGGTCTGGCCGATCAGGAAGTGTCCGACCGCGCGCGGCCGATCGTCGCGGTTGAATCCGTAGGCGTAGTCGAAGCCGACGACCCCGAGCAGCGGGATCTCCATGCGGAGTCCGATGCCTACGCTCGTCTTGAGGTCGAACGGGCGGATCTCCCGCCACTCGTCCCACACGTTTCCGGCGTCGAAGAAGACCACACCGTGGAGCGGATGGACAATTGGAAACTGCTGTTCCGCCGACAGCGTCAGCATGAAGCGGCCGCCGGGATAGCGGACGCGGTCGGTCCGGCTCGTCGTCACCGTGTCGATCGGCACCCCGAGCGAATCCTTCACGATCGTCACCGTTTCCGTCGTCACATCGCGATTGAACTTATCCGGCACCACCATGTAGTCGTCGTAGCCGCGCAGCGGATCGGGCGTCGTGCCGCCCCCGAGCCGGAAACGCTCGTACGTGGGGACGCCCGTGGTCTGGCCGCGATAGCTCGCGAGCACGCCGATCCGTCCCCGCAGCAGCGTCGTCAGGGCCTTCATGATGGAGGGCAGGTAGACGCGCTGCTCGAGGCGGTGCTTGTGGAAGTTCGTGCCGCCGCCGAAGAGTCCGCCCGCCAGCTCCGAGGTGACCGAGAGCTTGGCGCCCCGCGTCGGGTAAAGCGGATGATCGGCGCTGTTGCGCAGGAACGAGGCGGTCACCGTGCTGGTGCGGACCTTGCGCCCGAAATCGAGCCCGGTCAGGCCGATGCGGTCCGCCGCCGTCAGGGTGGTCAGCGAGTCGATCTTGACGTCCTCGAGGCTGTAGCTGAGCGAGCCGCGCGAGTAGTCGGGCCACCGCAGCGGACGGCCGACCCGCACCGAGCCGCCGCGGCGATCCTCGCGGAACAGGTCGCGCTCGCGCTGGAAGCTGAATGCCGAGAACCCGAGCAGCGTCGGCGTGCCGCGGAACCAGGGCTCGGTGAAACTGATCGAGTAGTCGCTGCGCTTCGAGCCGCGCTCGAGATGGAGCTGGAGGCTCTGCCCGTTGCCGAGCACGTTGTTGTGGCCCAGCTCGACGAATCCGGTGAGGCCGCCCTCGCCGGTGTAGCCGGCGCCGGCCGAGGCGGTCCCCACGGTCTTCTCCTTCACCCTGAAGATGATGTCCACATCGGTGCTCTCGGCGGGGGCGAAATCCGGGATGACCTCTTCGAAGAAGCCGAGCCTCATCAGGTCGCCCTGGCTGCGGACCAGCAGCGACCGGCGGAATCGGTCGCCCTCGCGCACGTCCACCTCCCGCCGGATCACGTTCTCGCGCGTCGCCTTGTTGCCGCGGATCGTCACCAGGCGCACCTGCGATGGCTGGCCTTCGGTGATCTGGAACGCCACGTCCACGATCGAGTCGCGCACGGTCTCCTGCGGCTCGACGTTGACATAGAGGTAGCCGGCCTCGGCGTAGTCCGCATAGGCCTGGCCCTGCGCCCTCTCGATGCGCGAGCGGTCGTACTCCGCGTTGTTCGGCTTCTCCCAGTAGCGTTCGACGGTCGCGGCCGACAGCACGGTGTTGCCCGCCCAGGTGATGTCACCGACGCGATAGTGCGGCCCCTGGTCGAGGGTGAAGACGAGCGTCACGTGCTTCGGGGTGTCGCCGGGCTTTAGCTCGTGCCCGATGATCCGGGCGTCGCGGTAACCGTGGTCGTGGTAGTAGGCCGCCAGCCGTGCCCGGTCCTCGGTGAGCTTCTCCTCGTCCACGCCGCCGCCGCCGATCAGCTTCTTCTTCCGGGTCTTGATCGCCTTGCGCAGTTTCTTCTCGGGGAACGCGGTGTTCCCCGAGAACACGATGCGGGTGATCTTGACCTTCTCGCCCTCGTTCACGACGAAGCGCACGACGAGACCGCCGCCCGTGGTGTCGGTCACCGCCTCGATCGCGGCCTGCGAGAAGCCCTCCTCGCGGTAGAACCTGAGCAACGAGTCGATCTGGGACTGGACCGCGACCGGCGAGTGCGCCTCGCCCACGCGGACAGTCAGCTTCTTCTCGAGATCCTCGGTGTCCTTCTTCCGGTTGCCGGTGAACTCGATCTTCGTGATGCGCCGCCGCTCGACGACCCGGATGACCAGGTCCATGAAATCGCCACGTTCGGCCCGGTCGACGTCGATGTCCTCGAACAACCCGAGGGCGAAGAGTTTGCCGATGCCGCGTGCGACCGCGTCGCGCGAGTAGCGCATCCCGGGAGGCACCTCGAACGTGCGCAGGATGCGCGTGCTGTCGATGGCCTGATTGCCGACCACCGAGATGCGACCCACCAGCCGGACGGCCGGCGCGGCGGGCGCCGCGGCGGTGTCGGCGCGGGCCCCATCCGTTCTCCCCGGTGCGCCCGAGTCGGCCCGCGGCACGGCGACCCTCGACAGGCTGTCGACGAGCACGGGGGCCACGGGAGGCGGGCCCGAAGACGCCGCGCCCTGGGCCCCCGCCGGACCGGCAGCAAGCCAGAGGAGGAATACGAGAAGTGCGCTAGCCGCGGGGAAGCGCCGCTGCCGCGGCGGGTTCGGGCCGGGCTGCCGGAGTGAAGTCGAGTTGGTCCTCCTTGCGCGCCACACGGATGATCCCGCCGGCCGGGAGCTGACCGCGCAGGATGAACTCGGAGAGCGGGTCCTCGAGCAGGCGCTGGATGGCCCGCTTGAGCGGCCGGGCGCCGAGTGAGGGATCGAACCCGCGATCGATGAGCAGTTCTTCGGCCTCCTCGGTGATCTCGAGGTGGATCTCTTGCGCACGCAGTCGCTCCTTGACCTGACCCATGAGGATCCCCACGATCGCGCGCATATCCTCCCGCGTGAGCGCGTGGAATACGATGACGTCGTCGATGCGGTTCAGGAACTCGGGGTTGAAGGTCCGCTTGAGCTCTTCCTGGACCGTGCTCTTGATCTCGGCGAACTGGGCCTTGCCCCCCTCGGCATGTTTGAACCCCAGGTGCTTGCCGCCCGACAGGATCTGGCGGCCGCCCAGGTTCGAGGTCATGATGATGACGGTGTTCTTGAAGTCCACGCGCCGACGGGAGCTGTCGGTGAGGACGCCGTCGTCCAGCACCTGAAGCAGGATATTGAACACGTCCGGGTGCGCTTTTTCAATCTCGTCGAGGAGCACCACCGAATACGGCTTCCGGCGCACCTTCTCGGTGAGCTGGCCGCCCTCTTCATACCCCACATACCCCGGGGGCGCTCCCACGAGTCGCGACACCGAGAACTTCTCCATATACTCGGACATGTCGATCCGGATGAGCGCGGCCTCGTCGTCGAACAGGAAGGCCGCGAGCGCCCGTGCGAGCTCGGTCTTGCCGACCCCGGTCGGGCCCAGGAAGATGAACGACCCGATCGGGCGCCGCGGATCGCGCAGCCCGACCCGGTTCCGCCGCACCGCCCGGGAGACCGCGCCGACCGGCTCGGCCTGCCCGACGACCCGCTTGGTCAGCTCCTCCTCCATGCGCAGGAGCTTCTGGGTCTCCTCCTCGGCGAGCTTGACCATCGGGATCCCGGTCATCACCGAGAGCACCGACGCGATGAGGTCCTCGTCCACCTGGACCTCCTTCTCGCGCTTGGACTCGGTCCAGGTCTTCTTCAGCTCGTTCTTGCGCGCGCGGTGTTCCTTCTCCTTGTCGCGCAGGCGCGCGGCCTTCTCGTACTCCTGCCCGCGGATCGCCGCTTCCTTCTCCTTGATGACGTCCTCGAGCTTCTTCTCGAGCTCGTGGATCTCGGCCGGCACCGTGCTCACCGAGAGCCGCGCGCGGGCGCACGCCTCGTCGATGACGTCGATCGCCTTGTCCGGGAAGAAGCGGTCGTTCATGTAGCGGTCGGCCAGCTTGACCGCCTGCACGACCGCCTCGTCGGTGATCTTGACGCCGTGGTGGGCCTCGTACTTGTCACGCAGGCCGTTCAGGATCGCGATGGTGTCGGCGACGCTCGGCTGATCCACCATGATGGGCTGGAACCGGCGCTCGAGCGCTCCGTCCTTCTCGATGTACTTGCGGTACTCGTCGAGCGTGGTCGCGCCGATGCACTGCAGCTCGCCGCGCGCCAACGCGGGCTTGAGCATGTTCGACGCGTCGATGGCGCCCTCGGCCCCGCCGGCCCCGACGATCGTGTGCAGCTCGTCGATGAAGATGACGGTGTCCTTGGACTCGCGGATCTCGTTCATGACCGTCTTGAGCCGCTCCTCGAACTGGCCGCGGTACTTGGTGCCCGCCACCACCGCCGCCAGATCGAGCGTGACGATGCGCTTGTTCTTCAGGCTCTCGGGCACCTGGCCCGAGACGATGCGCTGGCCCAGGCCCTCGGCGATCGCGGTCTTGCCCACGCCCGGCTCGCCGATCAGCACCGGGTTGTTCTTCTTGCGGCGCGAGAGCACCTGGATGACGCGCTCGATCTCCTTCTCGCGGCCGATGACCGGATCCAGCTTGCCCTCGCGGGCGAGCTGCGTGAGGTCGCGGCCGAACTGATTGAGCGCCGGCGTCTCGGGGCGCTCCTCGCGCTCGGCGCCTCCAGCGGAGGACGGCGTCCCGCCCAGGAGCTTGAGCGTCTCCTCGCGCACGCGCTTGCGGTCCACGCCCAGCTCGAGCAGCACCTTGGCCGCCACCCCTTCGCCCTCGCGGATCAGGCCCAGCAGCAGGTGCTCGGTGCCGACGTAGTTGTGACCCAGCGAACGCGCCTCCTCGACCGCCAGCTCGAGCACACGCTTGGCGCGGGGCGTGAACGGGATCTCGCCGATGGTCATGGTGCC
>JBKJXJ010000403.1:0-3263 GCA_046716125.1 Candidatus Eiseniibacteriota bacterium | reverse complement strand
TACGCCGAGGCCGAGCTCGCCATCGTGCCGTCCCTGTATGAAGGGTTCTCGCTGCCCGCGATCGAGGCCATGGCTGCCGGCGTGCCGGTCGTGGCGACGACCGGCGGCGCCATCCCGGAGGTGGTCGGGAGCGATGGGACCACCGCCGCCCTCGTGGCACCCGGCGACGCCGGAGCCCTGGCGGCCATGATCGACGAGCTGCTCGACGATCCGACCCGGCGCGCCACCATCGGGGCAGCCGGCCGGCAACGGGCCGTCGACCGTTACTCCTGGCAGGCCACCGCCCGCGACACCGTGCAGCAGTACCGCGAGGTCATCCAGATCGTCCGGGGGAACTAGCGGTGCTCACCGCCCGCTACGACTGGCTCGGGCTACAGCCGGGTGACCGCGTGCTCGATCTCGGGTGTGGCGGCGGCCGGCACGCGTTCGAGGCGGCGCGACGGGGTGGTGTCGTCACCGCCGTCGACCTGAGCCTCGGTGAGCTGAAGGACGTTCGGGGCATGACGGCGCAGATGGTCGCCGAGGGCGAGCTCGCCACCGCGGGCATCGATGCCGTCAACGGCGACGCGCTGCTACTGCCGTTCGCCGACGGCACCTTCGACCGCATCATCGCGTCCGAGGTGATGGAGCACATCCCCGACGACGCCGGTGCCGCGGCCGAGCTGGCGCGCGTGCTGCGGCCACTGGGGACCATGGCCGTCACGGTGCCGTCGTGGCTGCCCGAGCGCATCTGCTGGGCGCTCTCCGACGAGTACCACGCTCCCTTGGTCGAAGGTGGCCACGTCCGTATCTACACCGAGCCAGGACTGCGGTCGGTGCTACGCGCTGCCGGCCTCCGACCCGCCGGGGCCCATCACGCCCACGCCCTCCACTCGCCGTACTGGTGGCTCAAGTGCGCCGTCGGTCCCAAGAACAACAACAACCCGTTGGTGCGCGCGTATCACCAGGTGCTCGTATGGGACATCGTGAAGGGGCCGCTCGTGACCCGCGTCGCCGAGCGGGTGTTGAGCCCGGCGTTGGGCAAGAGCCTCGTCGTTTACGCCCGCAAGCCGGCGGAAACGAAATGATCCCCTCCGTCCCCGGCATCCTGAGCGCCGCCGACATCGAGACGACGGCGGGCTCGATCGTCGAGCAGCAGCAGCCCGACGGCCTCATCCTCTGGTTCCCGGGTGGGCACGCCGACCCTTGGAACCACATCGAGGCGGCGATGGCACTCGCCCTCGGAGGCCGGCGCGTCGAAGCCGAGCGCGCCTACCAATGGCTCGTCGACCATCAGCGGCCTGATGGCTCGTGGCACCACTACTACCTGGCCAACGGCATCGAGGATCCGAAGTTCGACGCCAACGTGACCGCGTACATCGCCGCCGGCGCGTGGCACCACTTCCTCCTCACCCGTGACCGCGGCTTCCTCGACACGATGTGGCCGGTCGTCGAGCGCGCCGTCGAATGGGTGCTCGAGCTCCAGACACCCCGCGGAGAGATCCTCTGGGCGCGCCATCCCGACGGTACGCCGTGGCCGTTCGCGCTCCTCACCGGTTCGTCGTCGATCTGCCACAGCCTCCGGTGCGCGATCGCCATCGCCGAGCATCTCGGCCACGAGCGACCGGACTGGGAGCTCTCGGCGGCATCGCTCGCCCATGCCATCCGCAACATCCCGGAGGCGTTCGAGCCGAAGCACCGCTGGGCGATGGACTGGTACTACCCAGTGCTCGGCGGCGCCGTCCTCGGCGAGGCGGGACGCGACCACCTCCGGAACGGTTGGGACACGTTCGTCATGGAGGGCAAGGGCACGCGCTGTGTCAGCGACCGTCCTTGGACGACGGCGGCCGAGACGTGCGAATGCGTCATGGCCCACCTCGCCGTCGGTGAGGACACCAAGGCGTGGGATCTGTTCCGATGGATCCAGCCGCTGCGCGACGACGACGGCGCGTACTTCACCGGCATCGTGTACCCGCAGCTCAAGCACTTCCCCGGCGACGAGCGGTCGACGTACACGGCGGCGGCGGTGGTGCTGGCCGCCGACGCGCTCACCCGCACGTCGCCGGCGTCCGGTCTGTTCGTCGACCACGACCTGCTGCCCGAGCTCGTCGACACCGGCGATCGCGTGAACGATCCGACTGACTGAGCCGTAGTCTGCGGCGCCGATGACCCGGCTCACCGGCTCTTCGGTCCGTCGTGTCGAGGATCGCCGCCTCCTCACCGGTCGGGGACGGTTTGTCGATGACCTGCAGCTGCCGGGAATGGTGCACGCCGCATTCGTGCGAAGCCCGTGGCCGCACGCCCGGCTGACGAAGGTCGATGTGAGTGCGGCGGTGGCATTGCCCGGCGTCGTCGCGGCGTTCACCGGCGAGCACATCCAACGACTGCTCACCCACTCGATGCACGGCGCGCCGGTGCCCGGCCTCGCCACCTCGCCGCACTGGCCGCTCGCCGTGGAGACGGTGCTGTTCGCGGGTGATCCGGTCGTGCTGCTGGTCGGCGAGAGCCGGGCGGCGGCCGAGGACGGGTGCGACGTGGTCGAACTCGACGCCGAGCCGCTGCCGCCGCTCGACGAGGTGGTGTTCGACGACACGACCTCATATGGCGACGTCGACGCCGCGTTCGGGCGCGCCGATCGCACCGTCCACGCCACGATCACCCAGCAACGGCAGACCAACCTCCCGATGGAGGGCCGGGCGGCCATCGCCGCCTTCGACCCGTCGACCGGCGAGCTCGTCTACCACGCCGCCCACCAGAATCCACACGTCATCCGGATGGGCCTGGCCGACCTCCTGGCATTACCTGCGCATCACGTGCGAGTGCTCTGCGACGACGTCGGCGGGTCGTTCGGCCAGAAGGCGTACGTGAGTCGCGAGGAGGTCGCGATCGCGGCGGCCAGCAAGCATCTTGGCCGTCCGGTGAAGTGGATCGAGGACCGCGCCGAGAACCTGCTCGCCGGCGGGCAGGCACGCGACGAGTCGATCGAGATCGAGGCGGCCGTGTCCTCAGACGGCAACCTTCTCGGCGTGCGGGCCCACATGACGCTGGACCAGGGCGCCTACCAGCTCTCGACGTTGCCTCCGTCGATCTACGGGACCATCGTGCGCGTCCTGCTCCCCGGCGCGTACCGATTGCGCGACTACACGTTCCGTTCGACGGTCGTGGCCAGCAACAAGGCGCCGTACTTGGCGTTCCGCGGACCGTGGGCGGCGGAAACCTTCGTACGCGAGCGCCTGCTCGACATCGTCGCCGGTGAGCTCGGGCTCGACCCGGTTGCCGTGCGC
>JBKJXJ010000402.1:0-4585 GCA_046716125.1 Candidatus Eiseniibacteriota bacterium | reverse complement strand
ATCGACGGCTTCGGTCAGCGGCGGGCTGCCGAGGGACTGGATCCGGACCGTCACGCGGCCGGCGGGGATGCCGGTGATCGTGAACGCTCCCTGCTCGTCGGTCATGGCGCCGAAGCGGGTGCCGGTGAGAATGACATTCACGTAGGCCACCGGGACGCCATCCCCCACGCGGACGACGGTCCCGACGATGGTGGCGGGCGGCGGCGGGTCGCCGGCCAGCGCCGCCACGGGCGTGACGGCCAGGACGAAGCCGAGGCCCACGAGGGCGCGAAGGGACGGCCGTGATGACGTTGGGTATCTCATGGATCGCTCTTCCGGAAGCATAGCACTCGTCCCCGTGGAGCGGCGTGATATGGTCCCCGCCTAATGTCCACCGAGACGCAATTTGCACGGTCGGCGGGCCCTCCGACGGCCGACGGACGATCCGGCACCCCCGCCCGCAAGGAGGGGACCCCCGCTCTCTCCGATATCGTCATCCGCGGGGCCCGGGAACACAATCTCCGTAACCTGAGCCTGCGGCTGCCGCGCCAGCGCCTGATCGTCATCACCGGGGTGTCGGGCTCGGGCAAGTCGTCGCTGGCCTTTGACACGCTCTATGCCGAGGGGCAGCGCCGCTACGTCGAGTCCCTCTCGGCCTACGCACGGCAGTTCCTCGGGCAGATGGAGAAGCCCGACGTGGACGCGATCGAGGGCCTGAGCCCGGCGATCGCGATCGACCAGCGGGGGGCGGGATCTAACCCCCGCTCGACGGTCGGCACCATCACCGAGATCCACGACTACATGCGACTGCTGTTCGCGCGGCTCGGGACCCAGTTCTGCCCCGACTGCGGCACGCGGATGCGGCGCCAGAGCGTGCAGGAGATGGTGGACACGATCGCGCACGGGTTCACGGGCGAGCGCATCCACCTGCTCGCCCCGATCGCGCGCGGACGCAAGGGCGAGTATCGCAAGGAGCTCGAGGACATCCGGAGACAGGGATATCTCAGAGCCCGGATCGATGGGACATGGCTCGAACTCGACGAGACGCCGAAGCTCGCGCGACACAAGCGTCACGATATCGCGATCGTGGTGGACCGCCTGCGCGTCGAGCCCGAGGGGATGAGCCGGCTCGCCGATTCGCTCGAGACCGCCCTCAAGCTGGGCGCCGGACTGGTGGCGATCGCACGCGCTCCGGCAAGTGGCCCGCCGCCCGCTCCCGATGCGGACCTCCTGCTGAGCCAGGGGGCGGCGTGCCCGAACTGTGGCGCCAGCGTCGAGGAGCCCCAGCCGCGGAGCTTCTCATTTAACTCCCCGTACGGCGCGTGCAAGGCCTGTGACGGGCTCGGGACGCGGCTCGTCGTGGATGAGGGGCTGGTGGTGCCCGATCCCTCGAAGTCCATCGAGGAAGGGGCGGTGGCGGCGTGGGGGGATGCGAAGGGGACCTGGACGGGCGGCACCCTGAAGGCACTCTCACGGCACTTTGAATTCTCTCTGAAGACCCCGTGGAACAAGCTGCCGCGCCGCGTCCACCGGCTGCTGCTCCATGGCACGGGCGATGAGCAGGTCCGATTCGAGTTCCGCACCAAGAAGGGCTCGGCCTTCATCCACAAGAGCGCGTATGAAGGCGTGATCCCGAGCCTCACCCGGCGTTACCGCGAGACCGGGAGCGAGCAGGTGCGGCGATGGATCGGGAGCCTCATGAACCTGACGCCGTGCCCCGAGTGCAACGGCGCGCGATTGCGCAAGGAGAGCCTCGCGGTGCGGATCGCCGAGCGCAGCATCGGGGACTGGTCCGCGCTCGCGGTCGCCGCCGCGCGCGAGGAGCTGGCGGCGCTGCGCTTCGATGGGACGCGCGAGACCATCGCCGCGCCCATCATGAAGGAGCTGCTCGGCCGTCTGGGATTCCTTGACGACGTCGGGCTCGGTTACCTGACGCTCGACCGGGCGGCGGCCACCCTCGCGGGCGGCGAGGCACAGCGCATCCGGCTCGCCACGCAGATCGGCTCCCAGTTGACCGGCGTGCTCTACATCCTGGACGAGCCCTCGATCGGTCTCCATCCCCGCGACCATCTCCGGCTGCTGGCGACGCTCGAGCGCTTGCGCGATCTCGGCAACACCGTGGTCGTGGTCGAGCACGATCGCGACACCATGCTGGCCGCGGACTACATCGTGGACCTGGGCCCCGGTGCGGGGCGGCACGGAGGCGCGCTGGTCGCGGCCGGGACGCCTGCCGAGGTCGCGGCCGACACGGCCTCGCTGACGGGCCGCTATCTCGCGGGGACCCGTGAGATCCCGATGCCGCGATCGCGGCGGCGCGGCAATGGCCAGGCGCTCACCGTGAGCGGTGCGCGCGCCAACAATCTCAAGAGTCTGGACGCCTCGTTTCCACTCGGCAGTCTGGTCTGCGTCACCGGCGTCTCGGGCTCCGGGAAGAGCACCCTGGTCAACGACATCCTGCTCGCCGGGCTGCTGCGCCATTTCGGCGGGACGGGGGCGATGCCCGGCGCTCACAAGTCGATCACCGGGATCGAGCACATCGACAAGGTGGTGGACATCGACCAGAGCCCGATCGGCCGCACGCCGCGCTCGAACCCCGCGACCTACACCGGCGCCTTCGGGTTCGTGCGCGACCTGTTCGCCAAGCTGCCCGAGGCCAAGGTGCGCGGCTACGGGCCGGGCCGGTTCTCGTTCAACGTCAAGGGCGGGCGCTGCGAGAACTGCCAGGGTGACGGGCTGATGAAAATCGAGATGCACTTCCTGCCCGATGTGTTCGTGCGCTGCGACGTGTGTCACGGGCGTCGCTACAACCGCGAGACGCTCGAGGTCATGTTCAAGGGACGCTCGATCGCCGACGTGCTCGAGATGACGGTCGAGGAGGCGCGCGAGTTCCTGGGCGCGATCCCGGCACTGCGCCGCAAACTGGACACGCTGTTCGAGGTGGGGCTGGGATACATCCACGTCGGCCAGTCGGCGACCACGCTCTCGGGAGGGGAGGCGCAGCGCGTCAAGTTGGCCACCGAGCTCTCGCGTGTCGCGACCGGCCGGACGTTGTACATTCTCGACGAACCCACGACCGGGCTCCATTTCGAGGACGTTCGGGTGCTGCTCGAGGTCCTCCAGGCGCTGGTGGAACGTGGCAATACCGTGATCGTGATCGAGCACCAGCTCGACGTCATCAAGAGCGCCGATTGGCTGGTGGATCTGGGACCCGAGGGCGGTGACCGCGGCGGCACGATCGTGGCCACCGGGACTCCCGAGGCGGTGGCGCGCGCCCGGGGCTCTTACACAGGCCAGGCGCTGCGCGGCGTGCTCAAGACATGACCTCCACGACCCCCGTCACCGCCCAGAAGCCTGCGTCCGGCACGACGGGGCGCGCCGCAACCATGCGAGCGATCGTCAAGAGCACGGCCGGCCCGGGTGCCGAGGTGCGTGAGGTGCCGGTGCCGACCTGCGGCCCGGGCGAGCTGCTGCTGCGCGTCAAGCGCGCGGGCGTCTGCGGCACCGATCTGCACATCGTCGAGTGGGACCGCTGGTCGCAGGGGCGGCTCAAGCCCCCGGTCACGCTCGGTCATGAATTCGTGGGCGAGATCATCGAGCGCGGCGCCGGCGTCACCCAGTTCGAGCTGGGCGAACGCGTCTCGTGCGAAAGCCACATCGTGTGCGGGCACTGCGTCGCCTGCCGTACCGGCAACGCCCACGTCTGCCCCAACACGCGCATCCTCGGGGTGGACGTCAACGGCGGCTTCGCCGAGATGGTGGCGGTCCCGGCGGCGAACGCATGGCGGGCCCCGGCCAACATCTCGATCGACGCCGCGGCCGTCATGGAGCCGCTCGGCAATGCGGTGCACACGGCGTTCGCCGGACCGCTCTCGGGCTGCAACATCGCCGTCACCGGCTGCGGACCGATCGGCCTGTTCGCGGTCGGGGTCGCGCGCGCCGCCGGCGCGGCACGGGTGTTCGCGAGCGACGTCTCGCCCTACCGGCTAGATCTAGCGCGGAAGATGAAAGCCGACGCGGTCATCGATGTGTCGAAGGAGCGGTTCGAGGACCGCGTGCGCGAGCTCACGAACGGCGAGGGGCTGGACGGCGTGCTCGAGATGTCGGGCAATCCCACGGCCGTGCGCGACGGGCTGGCCGCGTTGCGGAACGGCGGGCGCATGTCGCTGCTCGGGCTGCCCAAGGAATCGTTTGATCTGGACTGGAACCGGTTGGTCATCTTCAAGGGGATCACGCTGCACGGGATCATCGGGCGGCGGATGTACGAGACGTGGTTCCAGATGGACAACCTGCTGGGCTCGGGGCGGCTCGACGTCCGGCCCGCGATCACGCACGTCATGCCGATGCAGGAGTTCGACGCCGCGATCGCCCTGCTGCGGTCGGGGAACGCGGGCAAGGTGGTGCTGGTGCCGTGGGGGGAGAGCGCGTGAGGCGAGTGGCCTGGTTGGGGATGGCGCTCGTGGCTGTGAACGGGTGCGCCGCGGTGAAGGCGCACCCCTTGGAATCCATCCCGTTGCTGGATGACGCCGCGATGGAGGCGTTGCGCAAGTGGTCCTTCCAGCCGGCTGTGCTCGATGGACAGCCGGTCGCTGCCTGGACCGACGTGCCG
>JBKJXJ010000401.1:0-4145 GCA_046716125.1 Candidatus Eiseniibacteriota bacterium | reverse complement strand
GCCGCCGAGCGCCTGGAGCGTGATCGGACTTGCGCCCGTTCCCGAAGCCGGGATGGTGACCTGTTCGCGGTAGGTGCCGGGCTTGACATAGATGCGGTCGCCCGGCGCGTGATGCGCCGTGATCGCGGCGGGGATCGTGCAGTACGGCTGGGCCTCGGTGCCGGCCCCCGAGTTCGAACACGCGGCGCTCGACCGGTCGACGTAATAGTCGGCGGCGCGGGTGGCCCCGGCGGATGCGATCAGGAAGAGCGCGACGCCGACCCACGATGCGGCACACGCCCGGAGTGAGCCATCCATCCGATGGCGATCACGACGCATGACCGACACGAGGCACAACCGGCAGCTCCACAATGCAGGTCATCCTTGCGGGGACAGACTACCGCACCACTCCGTGGAAGCCGGGTCGCTGCGCGCCACGAGGCCTGACGACGCGCTCTCAGGGCACGCGAATCGCATGCGGGTCGCAGGTGCGGACGTGGCCCAGGGGACTTAGAATCTACCTGACGGTGCGCGCTACCGCCATCTCCATCCGCATCTTCGGCCGCTCGCGGACCCGTTCTTCGCCGTTGTTCGTACGAACAGTTTGGTGGCGGGAAACGCGGACGGCGTCGGCCCCCGGTCATAGGGGTCCGGACGCGGTCGCGAACCTCTTTGCCCGGCGGCGGGGTCTGTAGCACAATGCCCCTCCGGTACCCGCCAGGGAGGCGGGTGAGCATGTCCGGATGCCAGACACCGGACGCGCGCCACGCCGGGCGTCGGAGCCGGACCCGCGGCTCGTCCTCGGCGGTACATCACCCACAGGGAGTCGACCGGCCGACCGTGGCCACGCCCATCTCTTCCACGCGACAGCGTCAGATCCTCGCCTTGCTGCTCGGGGCGCTCTGCGTCCTGGCGCTCGCGAGCATCGCCACCTATCGGCCACCGTTGCCGTTCGCGCCGCCCTGGGCCGCGCCGAACGCGTGGACCGGTCGGGGCTACGCTCGCCTTCGCCCTGGTGTGGGCGATGGGGCACATGGCGGCATTCGGGGTCCCGGTCCTGGCCGGAGCGTGGGCATGGAACCGCCTCCGCGATCGCCCGATCGGGCCGCTCGTCCTGCGCTCGCTGCTCGGCGCACTCCTGGCGTTCGAGGTCTGCACCCTGCTGGGCCTGGGAGGGCTCGCGCGGCAGACCTGGTCCGGGGGCTGGGGATTCGCCGCGGCGCTCGCGCTGCGCTCCGCGCTCGGCGATGTGGGGTGCTGGATCGTGGCGGGCGCGCTGTTCGGGGTCACCGTCCTGGCGGCGAGCGAGCTGGGATTCCGGTGGCTGGGTCCGCTGCTGCGCGGTACGCTGTTCACGCCCCTGGTCCGGCTCGTCGAGGCCTGGCGAGCGTGGCGGGATGGGCAGGCCGCGGCCGCCGCCGCCGCGGCACGGGCGGCGGGGAAGCCGGCGAGGAAGCCAAAGGTCGCCCGCGCGCCGGGAGGCGAAGCGTCCGTGACGGCCGCGGTCGCCGAAGAGCCGGCGAAGAGCCGGCCCCGCATCATGTCGGCCGCGAGCGGGCTCGACACCGCCGCCGCGTCTGAAGAGGATCAGCTCACCCTGCCCCACATGCCCGAGCGAACCGCGGCCACGCGGCCACGCCAGAAGCCGGCGGTGGCGGCGCCGGGCCGGACGAACGGACATCCGGCGCCTCCGGCGGGGGCGGCGCCCCATGCCGGCCCGGTGCCGGCCGAGGCGCTCCCCGCCCTCACCCTGCTCGGCCTTCCGGCCCAGCAGGAGGATCTGATGAGCGTGACCGACCTGAACGCCGAGGCCGAGCTGCTGGTGGCCAAGCTCGCGGACTTCGGCATCCTCGGCCGGGTGACCGAGATCCACCCCGGTCCGGTCGTGACCACGTTCGAATTCGAGCCGGCGGCGGGGGTGAAGGTCAACCAGATCGTCTCGCGCGAGGACGACCTCGCGCTCGCCCTGCGCGCCCAGCGCATCCGCATCCTCGCGCCCATCCCGGGCAAGGGGGCGGTCGGTGTCGAGATACCGAACCGCAGGCGCCGGACGGTGTATCTCCGTGAGGTGCTCTCCGCCCCGCAGTACGAATCCAGCGATGCCGCGCTCAAGGTGCCCCTCGGGGTGGACGTCGTCGGTCAGCCGTTCGTGGCCGACCTGACCAAGATGCCGCACGTCCTGGTGGCGGGCGCGACCGGTTCGGGCAAAAGCGTGTGCCTGAACGCCATCATCACCGGGCTCCTGTTCCAGCACGAGCCCCGCACGCTGCAGCTGGTCCTGATCGATCCCAAGATGCTGGAGCTGTCCGCCTACAACGGCATCCCGCACCTCGTCATGCCGGTGGTGACCGAGGCCAAGCGGGCCAGCCGGGCGCTCCGCTGGGGCGTCTCCGAGATGGAGAAGCGCTACAAGCTCATGGCCACCTGCGGGGCCCGCAACATCGCCACCTATAATGAGAAGGTCTCGGCGGGCCAGGTGCCGAGCGCGCCGGCCTCGCCGGACGGCCGGGCGGCGGCGCCGCCCGAGCGGCTCTCCTACGTCGTCGTGGTCATCGACGAGCTCGCCGACCTCATGCTCACCGTCCCGGCCGAGATCGAGGAGCCGATCGCAAGGCTGGCGCAGATGGCCCGCGCCGTCGGCATCCACCTCGTGCTCGCGACCCAGCGGCCCTCGGTGGACGTCATCACCGGCGTCATCAAGGCGAACTTCCCGTCGCGCATCGCCTTCCAGGTCGCGAGCAAGATCGATTCGCGCACCGTGCTCGACATGAACGGCGCCGAGAACCTGCTCGGGCACGGCGACATGCTCTTCACCCCCGCCGGCAAACCCGAGCCCTATCGCATCCACGGGGCCTACGTCTCGGAGGAGGAGACCGCGCGGGTGGTCGAGTTCTGGCGGGCCAAGGCCGCCCCCGGGATGCCACCGCCGCTCGCGACGGAACCGTCCCTGGCCGAGACCGACGAGGACGAGGAAGGGGGCGCGGAAGGCGACTTCGACGATGCGCTCATCAACGAGGCCGCACGCCTGGTCGTCACCCACCAGCAGGGCTCGACCTCGCTGCTCCAGCGCCGGCTCAAAGTCGGCTACTCGCGCGCCGGGCGGCTCATGGACCAGCTCGAGAGCCTCGGCGTGGTCGGACCCTTCCAGGGCAGCAAGGCGCGCGACGTGCTCGTGGACGAGCGGTGGCTCACCGATCGGGACCTCGAGTGAAGCGTCCCCGCCACCGCGCCGAAGCGGCGCGCCCGAAGACGCCGCCGACGCTCGCCTTCGTCACCCTCGGCTGTCCCAAGAACACGGTGGACTCCGAATCCATGCTCGGTCTCATGGTCGCCGACGGATTCCGCACCGTCGCAGACCTGCGCGAAGCGGACGTGGCGGTGGTCAATACGTGCGCCTTCCTGGGCAGCGCCGTGCGCGAATCGAAGGACACGATCGCGCGGGTCGCGGCGCTCAAGCAATCGGGCCGGCTGAAGGGGCTGATCGTGACGGGCTGCCTGGCGCAGCGCTCCGGAGCCGCGCTGCTCGAGGAGTTTCCCGGCGTGGATGCCGTGCTGGGGACCGGCCAGTGGCGCGAAGTGGTCCCCGCGGCGAGGCATGTGCTGCAAGGAGGTCCGCGGCGCGCGCAGACCGACTACCCGGGCGGCGCCCTCGACAGCCTGGTCCCGCGCGCGCTCTCGACCCCGCGCCATCTCGCCTATCTCAAGATCTCCGAGGGATGCGACCACCGGTGCACTTTCTGTATCATCCCCCGCCTGCGTGGCGACCAGCGGAGCCGCCCGGTCGCGGACCTCGTGGCCGAGGCGGAGCGGCTGGTGCGCGCGGGGGTGCGCGAACTCAATCTGATCGGGCAGGACACGACCGGTTACGGCACCGACCTGCCGGGCCGGCCGACGCTGGCCGACCTGCTCGAGGCGCTGGACCGGGTCGAGGGCCTGCACTGGATCCGCGTGCAGTACACCTATCCCAGGTTGTGGAGCGATCGGCTGATCTCGGTGCTGCCGATCATCGTCCACGGCGACGCCGCGTTCGCCGGTCAGGGCGTCGTGATGGAGACGCTGGCGCTGGCGCAGACGCGCGGCTACTTCACCGGCGGCACGGTGCATGTGGTCATCAACAACCAGATCGGCTTCACGACCAGCGACCCGCGCGACACGCGCTCGACCTT
>JBKJXJ010000400.1:0-3276 GCA_046716125.1 Candidatus Eiseniibacteriota bacterium | reverse complement strand
GTCGAGGCGTTCTCGTCCTTGTAGATGGTGCTGTCGTACGACCCGTCGGCCCTGAACAGGCCGTTGTAGCGGAAGGTCTCGTAGAGCGCCTTGCGGGTGGCGGGCTCGTCGAAGTCGGCGCTCGTGGTGTCGGGGTTGACCCTGAACACCAGTCCTTCGTGGGTGAAGTGCTTGTCGAGCCCCATGTGGTCGGGCACGGTCACCGCGAAGTAGGGCTGCTTCTTCCAGCCGCCGTCCGCCGTGCGGGCCTGCTGCAGGATGTGGTCCACCATGAACCGGTTGGTGTAGACGTACTCGCCGGTGGTGTGATCCTGGAGGATGCCGACGCCCAGCATGTCCACGGTCTTGTCGTCGAGGTTGATGGGCACTTTGGGCTCCTCGTCCCGCAGCTGGCGGATGTACCAGTCGGTGTTGAGCAGGCTCAGGTTGACGACCCGCACGTCCTTGCGCACGCCCTCGACCTGCTGGATGTACCAGAGCGGGAAGGTGTCGTTGTCGCCGTTGGTGAACACGAACGAGTTGGGCGCCAGCGGGGCGAGCATGTTGTAGGCGTAGTCGCGCGCCACCTGGCTGCCGCGCCGGTCGTGGGTGAACCAGAGGTTCTTCATAAGCAGGAACGGCTGTGTCACCATGAGCAGCGCGCACGCCGCGGTGGCCAGCAGCTGCGCCCGCCCGGGCGTGAAGGAATCGCGCACCCAGGTGACGAGCCAGGCGGCCCCGAGCACGATCCACAGCGAGTAGGCGTGGTAGCCGCTCTGGAAGAAATAGTCACGCTCGCGCACCTCGTGATCGGTGAAGTTGAGAAACACGATCATGCCGGCGGTCGTGAGCCCGAGGAACATCCCGGTCGCGAGGAACGACGTCCGGCTCCGGCGCGCCTGCCAGATCCCCCCCGCGAGCCCAAGCAGCAGCGGCAGGAGCGCTCCCCACAGCCGGTCGGTCGGGAACAGCGGCCACTGGCGGCTGAAGTAGCGCCAGAACTCCTTGTCGAGCTGGGCCGAGATCGGACCGCGGCGCACGAAGATGCTGGACTCGCCGTACTGCTTGCGCTCGAGCTGGTCGCGCAGATTCTTCCAGTTGTCCGGGGCCGCCTCGTTGATCGCCGGGTGCTGCGCCGCCCGGATCGGAAGATAGATGTGGGTCGAGTAGCCCGCCGCCATGAGGAAGAGCGCCAGCGCCATGATCCTGCCCTCCCGGCTGCCCCGCGCCAGCAGGGCGAGCGGGACGAGCAGCGCGGCGATGGCGACGGCGGCGGCGGGCCAGGTGAAGTCCTTGTCACCGAAGGCGAAGTAGAGTCCGAAGAGCGAGGCGCCGGCCGAGGCGAGCCAGACCCGGCCGTCGAGCTGCTTCTTCACCGCCATGACGGTGAACACGACCATGGACAGGCCCAGCACCGTCCCCGCCATGCGCTCGAGGCCGGCGGTGACGGCCAGCACCGAGAGGAACGGCATCGCGAACACCAGCGCCGCGCGCCGATCCACCAGCCATACCAGCAGGATCAGGGGCAGCCCCATGATGCCCACGCCCAGGTGGAGTCCGACGCACAGCCACATGATGTAGACGCAGACCAGCAGGGGGCCGGCGATCGGGCGCTGCTCGTGCGCCTCCCACCACCGCAGCCCGAGCCAGAAGATCAGGATCTGCGCCAGGCTCATGAGGGCGTAGACCTCGGCCTCGATCGAGTTCTCCCAGAACGAATCCGAGAAGGCGAGCAGCAGCGCCCCGGTGAACGCCGCCGCGATGGCGATCCACTCGTCGGAGCGCTTGCGCTCCGGCCCCTGGGCCAGCCGGACCAGACGCAGGCCGGTCAGGAACGTGAGCCACACCGTGAGCGCCGCGGCCAGCGCCGAGAGCCCGTTGACGCGCTCGGCGACCGACGCCCAGGGGATGAGCGTCGCGATCCGGCCGAGCAGGACGTAAAACGGCGTTCCGGGCGGGTGCGGGATGCCGAGGATGTAGGAGACGGCGATGAACTCGCCCGAGTCCCAGAACGGCACCGTGGGGGTCAGGGTGATGAAGTAGACGGCGGCGGCAAGGAGGAAGACGACCAGGCTCACGAGGAGGGCGACGCGCTTGGTCGGATCCATCAACTCTCCTTGGGTTGCCGCGCCCGGGCCCGGCGGTGCGGGATGCGCGCCAGGAAGACCATTCCCCCGAGCAGGCTCACGGCCACCATGACCAGGTAGGTGAGGAACTGCTGCGAGAACGCCTGCGCCCGGTCCACCCCGATCAGGCCGAACAGGACGATCCCGGCCCCCTCACGTACCCCGATGCCGTTGAACGAGATGGGCAGGGAGACTATCACCGCCAGCAGCGGCACGAAAAGGAAGAAGTACACCAGCGGGATCGACAGTCCGAGCCCCTTGGCGACCAGCGCGTGCACGCCGATGCGGGAGATCTGGGTGAGCATCGCGATCGCGAATAACCCGCCGAACAGACCGCGTCGCGCGCGGAATCCGGCGAGACGCACCGCGAGATCGTCCAGGTGAGGGCTCACCGAGGCCAGCCCCACGCGCGCGAGCAGGCGCTCGCAGGCGGGCAGGAGCGCCGGGTGGAAGATCGCCCACACCAGCGTGACGCTGAGGGCGAAAAAGCCGACCACCGCCAGGTAGACCAGGGTGAGGTGGAAGCGGTCGATCGCGGGCAGCGTCGTCACCAGTGCCAGGCTGGCGATCGCCACCGTGCCGATGAGCCGGTCCATCATGACCGCCGAGAGCGCGGCGGTCTTGGTGGAGCCGTGACGCGACGAGTCCGCCACGCGGGCGATGTCCCCGCCGATCCCGGCCGGCAGGAAATTGTTGAAGAAGAGACCGACGTGATAGTAGGCGCACACCTTCCAGAACGGGATGCGGATGTCCACGACGCGGAGCAGCCGGTTCCACTGCCAGGCGCCGAGCAGGTTGCTGCCGAAGAGGAGCAATCCGGCGCCGACCAGCCACTCCCCGCGCACGCCGCGCGCCGCCGAGGCGAACTGGTCGAGCGGGATGCGCTTGAACAGGAACAGGAGCAGCCCGATGCTCACGATCGCCTTGGCCACGGCGAGCAGCACGTGCTTGCGGTTGAGGGTCCCGCCCCCATTCGCTCTCATGGGCGCTCTCATGGGCGCGGTCAAGGCCGCGCCCCGTGGGTCTCACCCGGGGACGCGCGATGGCGCGCCGGAGGGAGTGCGGCGGTGAGCGCGTCGAGCGAGGCCGCGCCGCAGGCCGGCCACGAGAAGGTCGCGGCGCGCGTGATGCCCGCGGCGGCGAGGCGCTCGCGCAGCGGACGGTCCTCGAG
>JBKJXJ010000399.1:0-9243 GCA_046716125.1 Candidatus Eiseniibacteriota bacterium | reverse complement strand
GGCTACTTCCCTCCCCCGCCCGGAGGCGGGGTCGCGGGCGGGGTGCCCGCGGGCGGCGTAGCTGGAGCCGAGCCTCCCGGGTTCTGCGCGGGCGCCTGGCCCGGCGCCGAGCCGGGCACCTGGGGTGCTGCGGCGGGCGCGCGTCTCGCCTGCTCCTGAAGGAGGCTGCGACCGGCACGGCCGGGATTGGACGACATCAGCGCCAGCACCAGTGACGTCATGAAGAACAGCCCGCCCAGCACCATCGTGGCGCGGGTCATGAAGTCGGTCGCTCCGCGGCCGCCGAAGACGGTCTGGGCGGTCCCGCCGAATGCACCGCCGGCGAGCCCGCCACCCTTGCCCGACTGAAGCAGGACGGTGATGATCAGGCCGACGCAGACGATCACGTGAACCGCGAGCAGCAAGCCGTACATGAGAGCCCTCGAAAGAACCCGGGTGCCGCCGACGAAGGGCAGGTCCGCACCTGGTCCGGCGGTTGAAATGGCCAGATAAAGTAGCAGCGCCCCTGAGCGGCGTCAACGCGGGCCGGCAGGGAATCGCGCCCCTGAGCGCGGCGGACGACCGGGCGCCGCCTCAAGCCGCGGCGGCCGCCGCGCAGATGCGCCAGAACCCGGCGGCCTCGAGCGAAGCCCCACCCACCAGGGCGCCATCCACCTCGGGCTCGGCGAACAGGGCGACCGCGTTCTTGTCGCTGACGCTGCCGCCGTAGAGCACGGCCACGGACTGCCCGATTCCCGGGGCGACGACCCGATCGAGCGTGGCGCGGACCACCTGATGCGCCTCGCGCGCCTGATCGACCGTCGCCACCTTGCCGGTGCCGATCGCCCACACCGGCTCGTAGGCGACCACGGTCGCGCGCGCATCGGCCTCCGAGAGGCCCTGGTAGACCGCAAGGACCTGGCGAACCAGAACGTCGGTCGTCTGCGCCGCCTCGCGCTCGGCCAGAGTCTCCCCCACGCACACGATCGGGATCAGGCCGTCGCGCTGCGCGGCGCGCGCCTTGCGCGCCACCAGGGCGTCGTCCTCTCCCATGCCGTGGCGGCGCTCGGAGTGCCCGACGATCACGAAGCGACACCCCACGGCCGCCAGCATCGGACCGGCCACCTCGCCGGTGAAGGCGCCGCCCGGTTCCGGGTGCAGGTCCTGTCCGCCGAGATGGACGCCGCTCAAGCGCAGCGCGGCGCCGACGCTCTCGAGACCCGGGAACGGCGGGCAGACCGCGATCTCGCAGGGACGGCCGGCGCTGAGTAGCCCGACCAGTTGCCGGGCGAGCGCCACGCCCTCGGGCGCGGTCCGGTTCATCTTCCAGTTGCCGGCGACCAGCCGGGGACGCCGCGGCCAGGGAGCGGGCATCACCCCTCCCGCTCGTCCAGCGCCGCGACGCCGGGCAGGACGCGCCCTTCGAGCAGCTCGAGCGAGGCGCCCCCGCCGGTCGAGACGTGGCTCATGCGCTCCGTCAGGCCCGCCTGGTGCACGGCCGAGACCGAGTCCCCGCCGCCCACGATCGTGACGGCCCCGCGCGTGCCCGCCTGCGCCAGCGCCTCGGCGACCCCCCGCGTCCCGGCGGAGAACGCCGGCACCTCGAAGATCCCCATGGGTCCGTTCCACAGGACGGTGCGCGCGTCGGCGAGCGCCTGCGCGAACTCGCGCACCGTCGCGGGGCCGATATCCACGCCCAACTCGTCCTCGCCCAGCCCGTCCACGGCCACGGTGCGCGAAGGCGCCGTGCCGTCGGCGGCGGTGCTCGCCAGACAGTCCACCGGGAGCTTGAGCTCGACGCCGCGGGCGGCGGCAGCCGCGAGCACCTCGCGCGCCATGTCGATGCGATCCTCCTCGACCAGCGACCGCCCGGTGGGCCGGCCCTGGGCGCGGAGGAATGTGAACATCATCGCCCCGCCGATCAGCAGCCGGTCCACCTTGCCGAGCAGCGCCTGGATGACGTCGATCTTGCCGGAGATCTTGGCCCCGCCGAGGATCGCCACGAACGGGCGCTCCGGCTGGGCGAGCGCGCGCCCGAGATAATCCAGCTCGCGCTGCATGAGAAAGCCCGCGACGGCCGGCTTGAGGAGCTTCGCCACCGCCTCGGTCGAGGCGTGCGCGCGGTGCGCGGTGCCAAACGCGTCGTTGACGTAACACTCCCCGAGGGCCGCAAGACGGCGCGCGAACCCGGCGTCATTCTGCTCTTCCTCGGCGTGAAATCGGAGGTTCTCCAACAGGAGCACCCCACCGTCGGCGAGCGCCCCGGCCATGGCCTCCGTCCCGGGCCCGACGCAGTCGGTCGCGAACGCGACCGGCTGGCGCAACAGGCGTTCGAGCCGCACCGCGACGGGCTTCAGGCTGTACTGGGGATTCGTCCGGCCTTCCGGGCGACCGAGATGCGACATGAGGACGACGCGCGCGCGCTTCTCGAGCAGGTAGCGAAGGGTGGGCATCGCGGCGGCGATGCGGGTGTCGTCGGCCACCTCGCCGCCCTTGAGAGGGACGTTGAAGTCCACGCGCACCAGCACACGCCGTCCGGCGGGATCGAGGTCTCGGACGGTCTTCTTCCGAAACGCGCTCCCGGTCACTGTCATGCCATTCTCAGTAGCGCGTCCACGACCCGGTTGGAGAAGCCCCACTCGTTGTCGTACCAGGCGAGCACCTTGACCAGCGAGCCGTCGAGCACGCTGGTCGAGAGCGAGTCGAAGACGGAGCTGTGCGGGTCGCCGATCACGTCGCTCGACACGATCGGGTCCTCGCAGTAGGCGAGGATGCCTTTCATCGGCCCCAGGGCAGCGGCCCGCATCGCGTCGTTCACCGCCTCGCGGGTGGCCGGCTTCTTCACGCGGCACACGAGGTCGGTCAGCGACCCGTCGGCCACCGGGGCGCGCACGGCGATCCCGTCCAGCTTCCCCTTCATCTCCGGCAGTACCTCGCCGATCGCCTTGGCGGCCCCGGTCGAAGTCGGGATCAGGTTGATGGCGGCCGCCCGCGCGCGGCGCAGGTCCTTGTGGGGCAGGTCGAGGATGCGCTGATCGTTGGTGTAGGCGTGGATCGTGGTCATGAAGCCGTGTTCGATCCCGAACGCGTCGTTGAGCACCTTGACGACCGGGGCCAGGCAGTTCGTGGTGCACGAGCCGATGCTCACGACCGTGTGTTTCCGGGGATCGAACGCGGCGTCGTTGACGCCGAAGACGAACGTGAGGTCCGCCCCCTTGGTCGGGGCCGAGACCAGGACGTTCCTGGCGCCGGCGTCCAGGTGGAGCGCGCCGCCGGCCCGGTCGGTGAAATGGCCGGTCGCCTCGAGCACCGCGTCCACGCCCAGAGACTTCCATGGAAGTTTCGCGGGATCCTTCTCGCACAGCACCTGGATGGTCTTCTCCCCCACTCGGAGATGGCCGTCCGCCGCGCGCGATGACGCGGCGGTCCATGTGCCCTGGACCGAGTCGTAGCGCAGGAGGTGCGAGAGGGTGGCGGCGTCGGTCAGGTCGTTCACCGCGACGAACTCCAGCGGCGCGCCGCGGTCGGTCGCGGCCCGCACCACCTGGCGCCCGATCCGCCCGAACCCGTTGATGCCAACTCGAAGTGCCATGATCCGCTTCGCCTCCTCGATTTCTAACCCGGTTAGATAGCCTCTAACGTCTTGCATGGCAACATGTTATCCAATCTGTTCCGGCGCCACTATGCCGCAACGCGAGGGCGTGGTCAAGGGGAGGCGGGAGGCGCGCGGCGCCAAAAGGAGGCCTCCCGGGGCCGGCGGAGCGCCGCTACTCGGTGCTGTAGCGCAGCGTGAAGCTGCCGTAGCCGTGCTCGTCCACGAACAGGAACACCATGCGCCGCCGCGAGCGCAACCGCACGGCGTGGGCGGGATCTGTGTCGGGCGTCGTGCCGGCGAGACTCTCGTACACCCAGACTTCGTACGGTCGGGTGTCGCCACCCAGACCTTTCTGGTGCACGTCGCCGGTCGGGCGATCCTCGCTCAACTCGAGATCCTGGAGCACCCGCTCGAGCGTCGCGTCCCCGGCCGGGATGACCTGCTTCAGGACCTCGTCCGGCTCGCCGTATCGGATGAAGGTGCGTCCCATGTCGGAGAACATGCCCCGGTCGGTGCCGGGCGCATCGAAGTTCACGTTGGCATGATCGATCCGCGCCTGGAACTCCCGCCGCGCCTCGTTATCGGCGGTATCGGGCGTGGGATCTCGGCGGCGCCAGAAGTCCTCGAGGAACTGCTCGCGCTCGCCCCCGTGGAGACGGGTGAAACGCAACTCCTCCTCGGCCGAGAGGAGGAAATGGACGGCGTCGTCCGCTTCCGAAGGATCGATGAGCCACGTGCCGGGAAGCCAGCCGACGCTGAAGTGGGCGGTCCGGATCAGCGCGCCGGCATCCCCTTCCTGCCACGCCGTGACCTCGAGGTCGTAGCCGCCGGCGGGCTCGCTCGCCATGCTCAGGCTGACCGTGGCCGAGAGTCGCGGTCCGGCCGCGGCGGTGTCACGCTGCTCGGCGACCACGCGACCTGCGGCATCCAGGACGCGGGCGTGCCAGCGCCAAGGCCTTCCGTCTCCCGCGGGGCCGCGGGCCGTGAAATCCGCGTAGACGTCGTTCGCCAGGAGGCCGTAGAGCCGCTCGGGATTGGGGATCGCGACGTGCTCGCCACGCCGGAAGGCCGATCCGGACGCGGCCTCGGTCCGCGTCCACAGGAACTCGAGATCCGAGAGATCCCGTCCGGCCTGGGGCGCGGGCACGGTGAGTTCGCCCTCGACCGTCGAGGACTCGGTGACCCTGCGGCCGAGATAGCCGAGGCCGCGCTTGCGTGACAGGAGATCCTCGAGCCTGACGCGCAGCCGTGACACGCCGGGGCGGGTCGCGAACTTCATGATGACGACCTTGCCGAAGCCGAACGCCGTGTCGCCCCGCGCGATTGTGAACTCCTGGCTCTTCTCCTGAGAGCGTCCGCCGAACCGGTTGGTGAGGCGCATCGTGAGCTTGAGCTGTGCGACGCCGAGAGAATCGCGCTCGAGCCTGGCCAGGGTCACCGGCGCGACGCGGAGGTAGACCTCGAGCGTATGGCCGGTGGAGTCGGGGAAGGCGGCGGCGTCGACCGTGAAGGCCACCCGGCCGGTGACCCGCCAGGGCATGACGCCGGGGCCGTCGGGATCGCTTTCGTCCCGCTCGGCGGCGCGGGCCGGCGCCACGAGCCCGAGCGCCAGGGTGAGCACCCAGGCGAGGCGCAGTGGACGGAATCCGGGGGGCCGGCAACTCATCTCGACGGGCCCTGTCCCCCCCGGCCCCGGGTCAGAAGGCGAACTTGAGCGAGAAGCGGTGCGCCGCCCCGAGGATCTTCATGTCCGTGTAGGCGTAGTCGAAGTCGGCCGTCCCGGCGAAGGACACCGGGAATCGGAATCCCACTCCCCCGGCGATCCCTTCGGCGTCATAGTTCACGTTGTACCCGCCGCGCAGGAAGACGTAGTTGCGGAAACCGTACTCGGCACCCACGTTCAGTCGTTCCGCGTTGTCCGGCGGGTGCGAGAACTCGAACGAGCCCATCAGCTTCTGGTCCGCGTTCTGGATGAGCATCGCCGACGTCCCGACCCGGAACACGGACGGAAGGCGGGCCGAGCGCTCGATGTACGTCATGTCGGTCCCCATGTTGGTGATCGCCATCCCGATCCGCATGCCCATCGTGCCGACGTCGTAGAGCGTCCCGAGATCGAACGCGTAGGTGTTCTGGGACAGCTCCGCCAGCCCCCCGTGGATGAAGTTCGCGGTGATGCCGGCGCTGAACTTGTCGGTGAAAGACCGCGCGTAGGTGAGGCCCGCGGCCATGTAGCCGGCATCGAACGTGTTGCCGGTGCCGACGAACGGATCGGGCTGGTAGGCCGTGGTCTCCACCATCGGATCCATGTACAGCGAGCGCAGGCTGATGCCGATCGCGCCGGGGATGCGCTTGGTGTGGAACACGTAGCCCAGCTGCGTGAACTTCATGTCCGCGGGCCAGATCGCGTGATTGAACTGGAGCTGGGACTTGTCGCTCTCGATGCGCGCGATCCCGGCGGCGTTCCAGTAGAGGGCACTCGCGTCATCGGCGACGGCGACGAACGCACCGCCCATCGCGGCCGCACGGGCCCCGATGCCGATCTTGAGGAACTGCCCGTCGAACGTCCCGACCTTCTCGAAGATCTGGGCCGCGCCGGCGGCTCCCGGGAGCACGATCCCCAGCAGCCCGACGGCCGCGATCAGCTTTCTCACTGGATGCCTCCTTCGCCCACGACGGCTTACCGGATGACCACGAACTTGCCGCGCTGCGTGCCCTGGCCGGACTCGACCACGAACATGTAGACGCCGCTCACGATGTCCTGGCCGTTGCGCGAGATGAGATTCCAGCGCGCCTGGCCGTCATTCGCCGAGTCCTGCTGCCGGTTGAATCCCGGAACCGTGATCGTCCTCGGATTCAGCACCGGATCCACCGGCAGATTCGGATTGAAGCCCGGATTCCGGACGACCGCCGGGCCCCGCACGGCTTCGTTCACTTCGTCGGTCGAACGAAGGACCTGCACCAGGTCCCCGGAGACCGTGTAGATGCTCAGCGTCCAGAGCCCACCCGGCATGCCGAAGAAGTCGATGTGGGTCCCGGTCGGGTCGGTGGCGTTCGGCGTCAGATCCCAGGCCGAGGGACGACGACTGATGTCCGCGACCCCACGATAGGGATTGGGCACGACCCAGACGCCGTTGCCCGGACGGGTCCCCTCCTGGGGCACGACCGCCTCGGCCTCGACCGCCGTACGCCGTCCGACCAGCTCGTCGTCGCGCGTGTCGGTCGTGCCGAGCGAACTCGAGTCCCCCGCGGAGATTGAGTAGAAGTAGGTGAAGCCGTTCTTGACTTCACGGTCCACGTACTGGTACCGGCCCACCTCATACTGGATCCGCGTAATGGGGATTTCGCGATCCACGACTTTGCCGGTCTCCTCCACGCAGTCGAGGCCGTTCTTGACGCACGGGATGGTGTCGACGAGGCAGGTGCCGTTGGGAGCGCGCTGCGGGCAGGTCGAGGGCTGGACACGCAGGATCTGACCGCTCTGCGGATCCCAGAGATCGCCCCGATTGAGACAGATGGGGACCCTGTAGCCGCGCAACTCGGCGAGCGGATTCTCGCAAGCCTCGGCCAGCACCGAGGCGTCGAGCCCGACGGTGTGGTACGAGCCGGTTCGGCACTCGCCATCCGCCTGTCGGAATCGCCAGCTCGTGGCGTCCTCACTCATATTGTTCTCGTACTTATGCCCGTGGGTGCGGACCCATTCGGCCGCCAGATTCGACTCCGGGAAGCCGCTCTTCAGGAGCACGATCGCCTGCAGGCTCAGGTTCGGGACGTAGATCTGCGGACAGACGGGCACGCCGTCCACGAGGACGCTGTCGATCGCGGGCTGGGTGAACCCCCGTGCCCGCATGAGGCTATCCGGCGGCACGCCACCGATGAACAACTCTCGGTTGCTGACGACATGATCGAAGCCGCCGTCGGCCCTCGGGCTGTAATGGTCGAAGAATCGAAAGTTCCCGATCAACGACCAGTCGGCGTCCGCGGGGCCCGACGCTCCGACCGGGCGCAACCAGTTGGAGGTCTTCCACACGCGGTAGGACCGAAAGTCGAAGTGCCCCTTCTCGGGGTCCACGGTCACCTCGGACAGGTTGTCCCAGGCGAGCGTCACGACGCCGTCGCCGGCGGCGGCCACCCGCCGATCGGGGTTCGACTCGAAGTTATAGTCCGCCGCGACGTTCAGGTTCGGGTTCGGAGGCGGGGCCGCCGTGTTCCAGCGCCGGACGTACTTCCCACTCCCTCCGCCGGAACCGGAGCCGTAAACCCAGACACCGGTGCACCAGTCGCAGTCGAAATCGAACCAGGTGTATCCGAACTCGTTGATCTGGCGCTGCGCGCCTTCGTCCCGGCAATCCGCGTCGCTCTCGATGAAACCCTCGGCCGCGATCCGCCGCGTCTCGCGCCCGTGGAAGTCGGGCGTGTTGATGTTGGAGTCGTCGGTCAGCTCGTCGGGAGGGGCGTCGTATACGCCCTCGTAAGCCACCTGGGCCGAGAACGCATTCTCGAGTGCCGGGTACTTATCGAACAGGTCCTTGGAGCTGATCGTGCCTGCCAGATAGCGCTGATAGTCCGCCGGGTACTCGTTGACCTTGACGTTGCTGCCCTCCTGGACCGCGAAGGCGAAGGTCACCTCGAAGCTGCCCCCATCGGGGATCGGATGTCCGGAAGCGCCGAACGGTCCGATCATCCCCCAGCCCTGGATGTCGCCCTCCTGATCCACCGGGATGACGTCGATGAACCCGGTCTCCGCATTGATCCCTATGGTGCTCTCGAACATCTCGAAACGCTGGGCGTCCGTGCCGGGATTGCCCCCCGAGCTGTAGGGCGTGCCGGCGATGAACGACCGGAAGCCATGCCAGCCGACCTTCGTGGGGGCCATGAAGCCCTTGGGGTCGATGGTGTGGCCGAGCAGGAGGATCGAGGGGATCCCCTTGGTCTTGCCCTCGTCGCCGTCATTGTCCGCGACCGAGAACCCGTTCACACGCAGGGTGACGGCCGGGCACAGCGGCGTGCCTTCGGGCACCGAAGCGATGTCGGGGGAGTGTGGCAACTGCCGGCGATAGCCCTTCGGGTCCAGCTTCGCGCCGTACTTCGTATCGGGCGTCAGCGGGACCGAGAAGTCCCCGTTCGGGAAGAACGGGATGTCAAGGTCGTCGTTGAAGTACGTGGGATTGTCGAACGGACCCGCGTCCAGGTCCCAGCGGATCCCGACGTACATGCTGTCGATCCCATGACCGGACCGGTTGAAGATGGTCCAGTTGATGACGTTGAAATCCTGGAACCCGGGCACCGAGTAGGCGAAGGCGGTCTGCCGGCACTCGATGTTGAGCGGCACGTGCTTCTCGTTGAACGTGGTCGCGAGCGCCTGCGCGGTGTTGTCCAGCATGGTGCACGACCACATCTTCTGGCCCAGCGCCGCGTAATCCTCGTCGATCAGACCATCCCCGTCATTGTCCCGGCCGTCCTGGAAGTCCTCGTCCAGCCAGAGGTACTTGTAGCGGTCGTCCTTGCCCGCGGAGTCCTTGTCGTCATCGCTCAGCCGCTGACCGTTGAGCTGCCCGTCGTAGGAACGGTACATCCGGTCTTCGGGGTCCAGGGTCCGCGGTCGCCACTCGTTCTGCAGGCTCACGCGGCGTACGGCCGCGGGGTCGGTCGCGGTGTTGTTGACGCCGCCG
>JBKJXJ010000398.1:0-6408 GCA_046716125.1 Candidatus Eiseniibacteriota bacterium | reverse complement strand
CACCTTGCCCGCGAGGAACAGGCTGGCGAACGCCGAGTGGCTGCCATCGGGGAACACCGCGCCCTGGGCGAGCACCGTATCCAGATCCGCCTCGGTGAATCGCTCGCCTTTCGCCCCGCTGAGCAGTTCCGGATCGATCGTGAGGTCGCTGCGCCGGAACCGGACGGGCGCGTTGTGCGGCACGTTGTACCCGGCGGCGTGGAGCAACGTGCGCGCGACCATGTCGGCGCCCGAACTCAGCTGTGGATAGCCGCGCGGGTCCAGCTTCACCAGCCATCGCTTCCCAGCGCTGTCCTTGATCTGGAATCCCGGGCTCCATCCGCCAAGCTTCGCCTGCTTGATGGTCCATGGCTTCGCGGGCAGGAACACCGAGTCGGGCCCCTGCCGCAGCCTGGCCACGGGCACGGCCCGCATGTGGTTGCGGTTGGTGAACCACGACGAGTTGGGCGCCTCGTCGAACGCATTCACGTTCACCGCTTCGCGCCGTGTCTGAGCGCCAAGGGCCCGCGCCACCCACAGAAGCTTGTCCGGGACATCGAACACATGCGACAGCGGGTCGGCGATCGCCTGGCGATAGTGCTGCCCCCAGAAACTGGGCTCCCATTTCGGCGGCCGGCGGATCGGGGGCCGATCGTGGTCCACCCACGTGCTGTCGGCGATCGCCGGGGCGCGGGCTGCGCCGCGCGTGAACGCGGGTACGAAGAGCAGCAGCGCACAGGGCAGGCCGAGCAGGTGCGCCACTCGACTGCGCATCACGGGGCGCATCAGAAGTCGCCGCCCAGTGCCAGGAAGGCCTTGAGCCCCTCGACGCTCTTTGCGACCTCGAGTCGAATCGTGGACTCGTCGCTCATTCCCAGCCGCAGGCCGCCGCCGTAGGACATGTGTGCGTCCGCGATTCTGAACAGCTTCGCACGCGGCGCGACCTCGCCCAGTTCGTAAAGCGCGAGCGCGCTCAACCGATGGATGATGGCCCAACGATACTCGATCCGGGCGAGCATGAGTTGGCGATCGCGGAAGCGCTCGGAACGATAGCCGGCAAAGCGGGTGTCGCCCTCGCTTTGCGCCAGGCGGTAGAACGGCAGAACCGTCGTCGAACCGCCGATGGGATCGACGCCGGCATACACGCCACGCACGGCGATCACCCGGCGCTTCGCGAACACCGGGAGGTACGCGCGACCCTCCGCCCGCCACTCGTAGTAGTCGGGATCGCCGGATCGCATCCCCGCCGCGCGTCGAAGGTCGGCGCGACCGTGGACGCCGAGCGAAGGGTCTCGCCCGTCATCGAGGGCGGCGAGATCCGCCGTGACGCCGTAGGACAGCTCCCGCGTCGCCTGGTGCATGAACGGGGCGCCGGCCGGCGTGAACACGTCCTCGAGCAGGGGCTGCCCACGGTAGCCGCGGCGCGGGCTCATGTTCGAGTAGCCACCGACGATCCGCAACTGTCTCAGTGGCGAGGCGCCGAGGAGCAGAGCGGCCTCCGCGCTGGTGTTCTCGAGCAGGAAGTAGGAGAGGTTGGACTCGGGCGTCTCGTTGCCGATCCCGAAGTATCGCCGGTTCGGCTTGTAGTCGTAATCGGCCCGCAGGCGGATGCCCACCGGCCGCCGGTCGCCGATGATTCCGGTGAAGCGTCCGCGGCGGCGGTCGAGGGTGGACCACGAACCGGTCAGGCGTAATCTGGCGTCGGCGGTCGGGAAACCGACCAGGGTGATGGCCGGCCCCAGCCCGATGTCGTTGAATCCGCCGAGCGTGACGTTTGGCCCCAGCGAGACGCCGGACTTGGGCGGACCCTTCGGCTTCGGATCCAGGAAGCGGCGACCGACAGGGCCGGCGGCGGCCTCGAGTCCGTTGCTCACGAGCCGCAAGGGGAAGAAGACGATTCGGAACGGCGTCCGCAGGGCGGTCTCCCACCCACGCTCGTGGTCGGGAGGTGCGACGCGTGGCCCGGCAGCGGTGGACGGAGAATCCAACGGCGCGCGGGGCGCCACCCAGGCAGAATCGCCGAAGCGTGCGGCCGCATGCGCGCCACCCGCGGCGCACACGACCACGATGGACAGAAGGGCGAGGAAGAAGCGTCGCGCAGCCGGCTCTCCCCGGCGCGCGGCTTTCATACCGCAAACGCGCACGATTTCGATGGGATCACCTCACGAGAAGGGTCTGCTGATGGAGTGAAGGCTCATTCTGCAAGACGCGTGCCCGGCTCCACTTGGCAGTTCACCGGCGTGTTCGTTTACACCGCTGTTCGAGCAACTGGCACCTGCCACACGAGATGCGAACGATGCCGGAGCCTGCGCCCCGGGTGCGATTCAGCGGCGTCGCGCTCGCGCGGCCTACACGCATTTCCCAGGATGGGGACGGGTTTGAAATTCTGGGATGCGCCCTCGCTGCTCCCCGAGCCGTCGCCGCGGGTCGCTCGCGGGCACCGACGCACCCGCGGTGCACCACGACCCCGACCGCCTTCTGGCGGCTGATGAAAAAGCGTGCACAGAGGGCGTGGGGTTCGGTACGTTGCGGTTTGTCCAGGAAGGAGATCGCGAACCAGGATGCGCACCATCAATCCGATCACTGCCGCCCGGCAGTGACCCTCAGTCCAGCGCTCCTGTTCGGGGCCTTCACCCGCCGCCTCGGAATCGAGCCCCACGAACGGCGGCTGCTTTTTCTGATGGGAGCGCTGGTCGCGACCCTGTTCGGCGCCTACACCATCGCGAAGGTGCTGCGGGATGCGTTGTTCCTCGCGGAATTCGGCGCAACGGCGCTTCCCTACGCGTACATCGGCGTCGCTCTGGCCGCGGCGGGGTTCGTCTGGCTGGAGAGTCTCGTGGCTCGACGATTCACGCGCGTCGGCGCCACCCGATTCAATCAGTACGCGGCAATCGGATTCAGCGTCATTGCCGCCGCGCTCCTCCCGCACGCGCGCCACTGGACCATCGCCGGCTTCTACGTCTGGACTGGCAGCCAGGCGATGATGCTCCTGCCGCACTTCTGGGCTCTGGCTCTCGACGTCTGGGACTCGCGCCGCGCGCGCGACGTGTTTCCGCTGATGGCCGGCTTCGGCCTGGTCGGTGGGCTCTTCGGCGGCGCCTTCGCCGCGTGGTCGGCGCCGGTCCTGACGCCGGCCGGACTGATGTGGCTGCTGTCAGGCCTCCTCGTCCTGGCGTACGCGCTGGCGCTTCTCGTCGAGGTGCATCGCGCTCGTCGCCCCACGCCGAAGGAAATGCCCTCGACGACTTCGCGGTGGGAGATCATTCTGCGGTCCGGGTACATCAAGGTTCTCGCTGTCGCGCTCGCGCTCTCGGTGGTGATCGGGACACTCGTCGACTTTCAGTTCAAGTCCTTCATCCAGCAAGTCTACCGTGATCCTCGCGCCCTCACGCAGTTCTTTGGCAAGTTCCATGTCGGCCTGAACGCTTTGTCGTTGCTGTTTCAATTCACCGTCGCGGGGTGGGTGTTGAAGCGCGTTGGACTCGGACCCGCCACCGCGTTGCAGCCTGTCACGGCGATTCTGTTCACTTCCTGGATCGTCGTCAGCCCCATCTGGTGGGTGATCGTCGCGATGCGATGGTTGCAGGGCATCGTCTTCCAGACGCTCGGCAAGTCGTCGGCCGAGATCTACTACGCGGCAATCCATCCACGCGAGAGACGCCGCATCAAGCCCGCCATCGACACACTTGTCGAGCGCTGGTCGGATGCCGCGGTCGGGGTTCTGCTGATCGTCGTGCTCCATACGATCGGAGTACGGACCTCGGTGGTGGCCGCCGTGACCCTGGTCCTCGGGGTGTTGTGGCTGGCCACGATCTTCATCCTGAATCGGCAGTACGGCCGCGCCTTCGAGCAGACGCTGAGCAGCCGATGGATCGAGCCGGAGGCATCCTCCGACGCCATCCGCACGCCGTCGGCGCGGAAGGCGCTGCTGGAGGCGTTGCGGGCCGACGACGAACTCCGCATCGTGCTGGCGCTCAAGCTGAGCCGGGCCGCGCGAGATGCGGATATCGCCGGGGCTGTGCGATCCTGCCTTCGACATCCGTCGCCCGCGGTGCGGGCGGCAGCCGTGGAGACGATGCAGGCGATGCGCCTCGCCGACCGGGAGGGAGTGATCGCGGGCTTTCTGGTCGAACCTCACGACGCCCTGCGCCGCGCAGCGGTGGGCTATCTGCTCGCCCGGGGTCCGGAACCGAGAGCCTTCGCCCGCCGACTGCTCGATGGGGACGACGCGGCGCTCCGGCAGTGCGTGATCGATGCCCTGTTCGATCGACCCTCGGATGCGCCCGACGCGCTCACGCCGCAATGGATTGATGCTCGGATGCAGTCCGGAGAGCGCGGGGATCTGCTCCTCGCCGCCCGCGCCGCGGGCGCGATGCCTGGCCGGACATCGGTGCAGCCGCTGCGCAGGCTGCTCACCCACCCGGAGGCCGAGGTGCAGCGCATGGCGCTGCTCTCGGCGAAGCGCCGGCCGAATCGGCAGCTCATCGACGTTCTGCTACCCCTCGTCCTGGTGCCCGACCTGAGCCTCGAGGCGCGAGATGCGGTGGCCGCGATCGGCGACCCTGCCGTGCCCGAACTCCAACACCTCCTCGACGGCGAGCGTGGCACTCGAGCGCAGGAGCTTGCCGCGCGTACGCTGGGGCGCATCGGAACACCGCACGCGCTTGGCGCGCTCATGAAGCTGGTACGAAGCAGCGACGCGAGGCTGCGTTACGTGGGGCTCCGTAGCATGAGCCGGGCTCGCGTCGCTCGTGGCGCGTCCGTGCTGCCGCGCTCGACGGCGCACAAGCTTTTTCTGCGGGAGCTGGCCGACTACCGCGCGAACGTCGAGCCGGCCTTGCGACTCGAGGGCATCCCGGTGCCGGAGGTGCGGCTGTTCGCGGCAGGTTTCCACGAGGCCGCGGATCGGGCGCTCGAGCGCGCCATCAGCGCGCTCGCGTGCTGGTACGAGCCCAGGCCGCTGGCCGGCGCTTTCGATCGCCTCCGGTCGCGCGAGCCCCAGGCCGCGGCGCCGGCCCTCGAGTATCTGGGGCACGTCCTGCCTCGCCCCGTCTTCCGCCTGGTCTCGAAGATCTTCGAAGCGCAGCCGATGGACGAAGCGCAGGAAGGCGCCACCGCGGATCGCGACGACCTCGCCGAATCGATCCGTTCCGCGTGGCGGTGGGGCGATGCATGGCAGCGCGCCTGTGCCGTGCGTGCCTCGCGCCACGCCCCTTCCCTTGATCTGGAACTCTTTGCCAGCGGCGGTAACGACGACCCGATCGTGAGGTCGGAACTCGTAGCGCTGTCCACTCCCGGCCCACGCGGGGACGACTCGCCGCATGATGCGGCGAGAAGGGCATCAACGGAGGGCAACACATGCTGACCGCGGTGGAGCGGGTGTTGATACTCAAGGGTGCCGACCTCTTGAGCGATGTCGGGCCACGCCGGCTGCTCGGGCTGGCCGAGGTGGCACGCGAGGTGGAGATCTCCAAGGGCGATACGATTTACACGGAAGATGACGCGGCGGACGCCCTTTACATGGTGGTCGAGGGCCGCGTGCGTCTCTCGACCGGCGAGCGAACGATGTCCGAAGTGGGACCGGGCGAGGCCTTCGGAACCTGGTCGTTGGTGGACGATTCCGCGCGGGGTCATCGCGCGGAATGCATGGAGGACGGCCTGACGCTCGCGCTCCACCGGGATGAGTTCTATGACGTGGCGGCCGGCGATCTGACGCTGCTGCAGGAAGTCGTGCGTGCGCTCGCGAAGCGTCTGCGCACGCTCGTCGCCGAGCGGCCCGAGGAGGCGCGCGTTGAAGGCGAGGGTATCGAGAAACCCGAGGTGCTGGCGGAGGCGGACGCGGCCGCGGCGCCTGCCGAGCCCGCTCCGGCACCCACGCTGGGCGCCTCGCTCGCTGCGGCTGCGCTGGGTCGACCGCTCCCCGAGAGCGAAACGCCCACGACCGCACCTGAACCTGTGGCCCCGCCTGACGATCGCGCGTCGCCGGAACCCATCGTGCCGGTCGAGACGCCGAGACCCAAGTGACCTCCGGAGTTCGGACAACACGACATCCTCGTCGGGGTTGACGCACGCGCCCCCCGGCTAGGCGCCGGGGAGCCCGCCAGAACCGGGTGTCTTCCCGGAACACGATGCCGGATACTGGTCGGGTTCGCCGATCAAGGGTCCATCTGGAGGCCGGGGCGCGGGGAGGAGGCAGGGGTGCGCATCGCCGCGATCGACATCGGAACGAACTCGATCCACATGGTGATCGCCCGCTCGAACGGATCCGGCGGATTCGAACTGGCGGGCCGCGAGCGCGATGTGGTTCAGATCGGGCTGGGCTCTTTCGCATCGGGCCGCCTGCGTGCGGATGCCATCCGCCGCACGGTCGCTGCGCTCGCCCGCTTCGTCAACCTCGCGCGCCGCCAGCAGGTCGACCGCATCCTGTGC
>JBKJXJ010000397.1:0-4909 GCA_046716125.1 Candidatus Eiseniibacteriota bacterium | reverse complement strand
CGCCGGGGCGCACCGGCCGCCAGTCGCCGGGTCGCGTGGCTCTGGCGCTCGCCGGGGCGACGCTCCTGCTCGCCCTGCCTTCGCTGATCGCACTGCCAGGCCACCTCGCGGCCCTCAGGCCCGATACGCGCACGCTCGCCAGGGCCTGGTTCGAGGCCAACGTGCCTGCCGGGGCGTTCGTTGCGAGCGAGCAGTACGGGCCGCCGCTCTTGAGCCCGCTCGAGCTGCAGGCGATCGAGCGGGACCTGCTGCCGGCGCTCCAGCAGCGCGGTTACCAGCCCAAGCTCTACGCGCTGGTCTCGGTGCCGCTCTTCCAGGTGGCCCCCGAGCGCGCGGCCCCGTTCTACGACCCGACCCTCTACCGCATCGCCGATGTCTTCATCGTCACGGGATCGGTGCGGGATCGCTACCGCCGCGAGCCGGCGCGCTTCGCCGCGCAGCTGGCGTTCTACGACACGCTCGAGGCGTCGTGGGATCGCTGGCAGGAGTTCCCCGCCAATGGCGGGCCGGGACCGGGGATCACGATCTACCGGCAGCGCGGTCACGCGCAGGTGTTCGCGGCGCGCCGTCCATCCCCCGGCGCTCCCGCCATGCTCGCCGCCGGGCCGTCGAGTGGGGGGGAGGCCTACTTTTATTACAACCTCGGGCTCAACTACGAGCTGTTCGGCTTCGTCGCCGAAGCGCTTCCCGTCTACCTCGAGGGGATGCGTTCCGCCGCCACCGATCCGGTCTCGGCGACCGGCTGCGCCGAGCGCGCCGCGGGGATCCTGGAACGGGTCGGGCGCGCCGCTGATGCCGGCACGCTGCTCGAGCAGGCCGCGTCCCAGTCGGCGCGGCCCTCCGACGCTGCGCGATTGCGGGCGCTGCGCTCGCGCATCCTCTCGGGCGGCGGCTGAGGACCTTCGGGGCGACGCTTCAACCTGACGCGGAGCGCGGGCCCACGCGTTCTTGACCCTCTTCTTTCGCGGGTGCTAGTGTGCCGGCCCGTGCACGCTCCGCGTCACATCCCGGCGCCCGCTGCCATCGTGCGACCCCTCGCCCCGCCGATCCCCTGCGTGCCCGTCCGTCGAGTGGACCCGGGACCCGCGGTCCGGCGCTGACCCGCCACCATGTCCATCGATCCCATCCCCCAGGTCGGCATCAGCCGCGTCATCGGGCTGCTCGAGGTGTTGGACGATGCCGGCGGGCGCCACGATGTCTTCCGTCTGGCGCGTGAGATCAACTTCGAGTTCGGCGAGATCCTGCGTGTCATCAAGGGCGCGGAGATGCTCGGGCTGGTCGAGACCCCGGGAGCGGACGTCGTGCTCACCAGCACCGGCGGCCAGCTCCTGCGCGGGCGGGTCAACAGCCGGAAGAAGCTGCTCAAGGAGCAGTTGAAGAAACTGCCGATCTTCCGCACCGTCGTCGAGACCCTGCAGCGCAGCCAGGACCAGCGGGCGGACGAGGGTGTCTTCCTCGAGATGTTCACCGCGCACCTGCCGGCCGAGGAGCACGAGGCGCTGCTCAAGACCGTGATCGACTGGGGGCGGTACGCCGAGCTGATCGGCTACAGCCCCGACGATCAGCAGCTGTATCTCGACCAGGTGGACTGACTAAGGCGCGATCGAACCGGACGGGGGCCGCCTACTTGGCGGAGGGGTTGTAGACCACGCCGGCGTCGGCGTCGATGGTCATGGTGTGGCGCTGGATCATGGGCCCCACGGGCACCATCCCGCCGCTCCAGCGGTTCTCCGCGGTGCGATCGGCCCACTGCCAGGTGAGATCGAAGGACGCGTCACGCCCGACCCGGAACGGGAACACCGCCGACTCGCCGTCGGGGAGGGTCTCCTTGACGAACGTCTGGCCATCCACAGTCAGGCGGATGCGTGTGAGGGTGGATCCGGTGCTGTTCTGGACCACGGCCTCATGGGCGGGGCGCTTCTCGAACAGGCCCGGGAGCTGCTTCCAGCCGAACCACGCCACGGCGACGACGAGCGCGAGCAACAGGAGATTCTTCATGGGTTCCGTCCTCGTGTCCCTCCCGCGTCATGCGAGACGGTGGCGGTCACGCTACTCCCGGGGGGCGGAGAGTCGCAAGGCCGGAGGTTTCGGCAGGCTCAGTCGAGTCCATCTTCCAGAGCTCGCCGTGCGCGGTCCAGCAGGGGCTGGACCGGATGGTCGGTCAGGAATGCGGCGGCCTTGCCGAACGGAGCCCACCTGCGCTCGCGGAATCGGGATTCCTGCCAGGTGGCCTGTTGATCGAGCACCTCCAGCAGGAAGACCGTCACGGTGAACGTCGTGCCCCACTTCTCGTACTCGTAGGTTCCGATGGGCTCCCCGACCAGGTGACCCTCGAGACCGGCTTCTTCCCAGGCCTCGTTGAGCGCCGTCGCTTCGGGCGTATCTCCGGGATCCACCATCCCTTTAGGAATGCCCCAGGCCTCGGAGCCCTTCTTCCGGATCAGGCATATCTCCACCGCCCCGTCGCTGCGGCGAAACGCGATGGCGGCCGCCTGTTGCTGCAGGTCACCCCGTCCGGACATCTCACCCCCCGTCATGGTCGTGTCCCGAGGATCTCGGCCTCCCGGTCCCGGGTGATCGGGATCGCACGATTCGAGGACGTTCCGGGGGCGCCGTCCCTTGTGCGGTCCCATTCCAGCGTCGCCCGGATGGTCTCGGCGACAGGCCGAAATGTGAGGCCCGCGGCGATGGCGCGGCGGTTGTCGGCGAGCAGCATGCCGCCGTGGGTCGGGTCGTCCTCGGCGATCCAGAGTGGCATCCCGGTCCACGGCTCGACAGCGGTGGCGCTCAACTCCGCATCCGGCACCCACGTGAACCGGGCATCACTCGCCGTGACCCTCCGGCAGCCGTCGAGGAACTCGCCCATCGTGAGCCGGGACGCAGGGCCCACCGCGTTGAAGACTCCGGTCTGTCGCGCCTCGGCCAGGCGCACGCACCACTCGGCGAGATCCCGCACGTCGATCAGCTGGATCGGCCGCTCCGGCCGACCGGGGGCCAGCACTCGGCCACCGGCTGCGACACGGCCGGGCCAATAGGTGAACCGATCGGTCGGATCGTGCGGGCCGACGATCAGGCCGGGACGCACGATCGCCGCCCGGTCGGGGAGTGCCTCCGCGAGCACCTCCTCGGAGCGCGCCTTGAGCGCCCCGTAGCCCTCGTTCCCCTCCGCCAGGGGAGCGTCCTCGTCGAACGGGCGACCGGGCGGGAACTCCCGATGCGCCGAGATGCTCGAGATGAACGTGTAATGGCCGCCGGAGCCGCCGAGGACCTCCGCCACCGCGCGCACCTGTTCCGGCCGGTAGCCGGAAGGGTCGATCACGGCGTCGAAGGCGCGGCTGCGAACGGCTTCGAGGTCCCCGTCGCGGTCGCCGCGCAGCTTCTCGACGTCCGGGAACAGGTCCGGATTGCGCCGCCCGCGGTTGAACAGGGTCACCTCGTGCCCCCTCGCGAGCGCCGCGGCGACGATGCCGCGGCCGAGGAAGACCGTCCCGCCAAGGATGAGGAGCTTCATGATGACCCCCGCACGTCGCTAGGCCCCGCCATCGTGCTCACCCCCTCCGACCCCGAGCCGCGCCGCGCCCTCGGGAGCCCTGCGGAACGCCCGGTAGAAGATCGTGGCCGCGAGAGCGTACAGGACCGCCGTGATATAGAACGGGACGTGGTAGCCGAAGCGCTGGATGATGATCCCGCTCACCGTGGCGCTGAACGCCCAGCCGCAGTTCCACACCAGCGTGATCAGGCTGGTCGAGCGCGCGCGCAACGATTGCGGCAGCGCCTCCATCACGAATGCCTGCACCAGCGGAGTCGATGCCTGCATCAAGGTCGCCCGCATCCAGAACGCGACCACCGCGATCGGCAGACGGTCCTCGGCCCCGAGGGTGACCAGGAAGGGGAGCGAGAGCACCTGGGCGGCGATGGCGGTGCGCAGCATCCCGAACCGCCGCGCGAACGCCGGGCCGAGCAGTGACGCCGTCGCGGTGAACACCGCGGCGAGCGAGAAGAACACCCCGATCTGCGAGCTGGAGCAGCCGAAGCGATTGGCGAAATAGAGGTTCATGAACGGGATGACCAGTCCCGCCCCGGCGCCGATCAGGAAGGCGTTGAGGCCGATCGGGACCAGCTTCCCGCGCTCGGACCTGCTCGCGCCGCCGCCGGAGCGCGCGATCGCGGGCTCCGCCAGCCCGCCCAGGCGCAGGAGCGGCAGGCACGCCGCGGCGTTCAGGAGCGCGCCCACCCACAGCGCGCCGCGGAAGGCGTGGAGCTCGTCCACGTGGTACGGGCCGGTCAGGCGTCCGAGCAGCGCCGGGATCTCCCCGCCCATCATGCTCCCGATCACGCCCGCGAGCAGGGTGGCGGCGAAGAACGTCGAGAACAGGTGGGTGCGCTCGCGCGGCGTCGAGTGCTCGGTCATGAACGGCGCGGCAGCGATCGCCAGCAGCGCCTGGCCCACGCCGGCCACGAAGCTGCCGGCGAGGATGATCTCGGGGTCGAGGAACGTGGCGCGCGCGAACTGTGCGACCGCGTCGAGCGCGGCGCCGAGGATCAGGCACTTCCGCCGTCCCCAGCGGTCCGCGAGCATGCCGGCTGGAAGGGCGGCGAGCGCCATCCCGAGGCCGTTGAGCGAGACGGCCGTGCCGACGAACGATTCGCGGAAGCCGCCCGCGAGCAGGTAGAGGTTGAACGCGACGGCGAAGATGCCGTGGCAGATCCAGGCCAGGAGCTCGGTGACGAGGAGCAGACGGGCCGGGCGGGAGAACAGGCCCACCGCCTCGCGATAGTCGGTCCAGGCCGCGCGGAACGGGCTCACGAGGACCTGACGACCGCGGCGGCCCGGGAGGGCCCCCCCCGGCGCTGGCCGGGAGGGGGTGCCCTGGGGGTGAGGTGCGGGCGGGCGCCCCTTTGGGGGCCT